>DASWPR010000046.1:0-6200 GCA_036398455.1 Dokdonella sp. | reverse complement strand
GCGGGCCGCCGAGAGGTCGGCGCGTTCGCGGAATTCGATCGCGAAATCGCGGCGGCCGCCGGAGGCGAGCTGTCGATAGAGCTGCGGGGCGACGTCGACGCCGAGCGCGCCGCGTGCCGGCGCCGCATTCGCCGAGCCGCCGATGTGCAGGTGCGGAGCAGGCGTCCGGATGACGCCGCTGGCGGCCGGCGCGCCGCCGCAGAACACCAGCAGGGCGACCGCCAGCGCGCTCGAGCAGAACGTGCCCGACCGTCGCAAGCCCGAGCGAAGACGTCCGTCGCGCGACTGCGCCTGTGCGGAGCGTGCAGCATCTGCCATAGGGTTCCCCGATTCCTGTGCGTGAGCCAGGCCGCCGCCGGCGCGCCGCTCGATGCGAACGCGCAGGCTTGAGCGGCAACGCTGCAGGCTAGGCCAAGGCGGCCGCGCGACGCATTCGCGCAGCCTTTGTGCAGCCTTTGTTCTTCCTTAATCGCTGCGTGGGCAACGCGTCAGCGGGCAGCGGCACGCACCGGCTCCTGCGTCAGTTCGGCCGGAATCACGCGCTCGCCAGCAAGATGGCGTGCATGCTTGAGGGCGTTGCGCCAGGGCTCGATCTGCGCCAGCGCATGGTAGAGGCGCACCTGCAGCAGGGCCGCTTCATAGCTTTGCGCGACCCAGCCGGCCGCGCGCGCAGCGACCGGGCCTGCGCGCGCCAGCTCGCCGCGCGCGAGCAATGCACGCGCATAGGCGATGCAGACCTGCAGACGATCCTCGGGCACGCGCAACGCCTCGGCCTGCGCCAGCGCGTCGGCGAAATCCGCATCGGACTGCCCGATCGCCTGGGTCGCGGCGGACTGTTCCGCGCGGGCCAGCCGCGCATACATCTGCGCCGCCGGCGCGCCGGCACGTTCGGCCCAGGCGGCCAGTGCAGCCGCGCTGGCGCCGGCCGATGCCAGGTCGCCCTGCGCGATCTGCGCGCGCATCAGGGTCAGCCAGGCGCTCGCCTGTTCGCGCGGCGTTTCCGCCTGCCAGGAGGTCTTCAGCACCTCGCCCGCGGTCTGCGCCGCACGCGCCGGATCGCCGCTCGCCAGCGCGGCGCGCGCCGCGACGATCCGCGCCGACCCGAGCAGGGCGTCGTCGCCGGCTTTGGCGGCGTCGTCCAGCACGCTCTGCAGCGCCTGCTGCGCTTCGCCGAGCTGCCCGTTCGCGGCCAGCACGTCGGCGCGCGCCAGGGTCGCGTAGCGTTTCCATTGCGGATTCGGCTCGCGCAGGGCGAGTTCGCGCAGACGCGCCTCGCCGGCCAGGGCCGCGGCCGCATCGAGCATCGCCAGGTGCGCATACGCGGCCGCGACACGCGCGAACAGCTCGCTGGTCAGGTCGTGGAAGTTGGCCAGCTGATCGGCGCCGGCATCGAGCTGCGGCAGCGCTTCGGCGTAGCGATCGCGGCGCGCTTCGAGGATGCCGAGGTTGGCATCGACGCGGGCAAGGCCGAGACGATCGCCCACGCTTTCGAGGACGACGCGCGCCTGCGCGAAATCCGCAACCGCAGGATCGAACTGGAACAGCGCGCTGCGCGCGATGGCACGCCCGGTAAGCGCGCGGCCGAGTTCCGGCGACGGCGTCGACGCACCGAGCAGCGCGACCACCGCATCCGCGCTGCGCACCACCGCCGGATAGTCGTCGCGGCGCAAGGCGATGTTGCCGAGGCCGTTCAGCACGCGCGCGCGGAAGAGCGGATCGTCCGCGGCCGAACTCGATGGCAGCAGCGCCTGGAACATCTGCTCGGCGGCATCCAGGCGGCCGCTGCGGAAGTCGATGCCGGCACGCCGGAAGCGCACATCCGCACGCGCGGCCTGCTCGGCATCGAGACTGTCGAGCAGGGCGCGCGCGGTATCGGGCTGATCGGCGAGCATCGCCGCTTCGACCTGCTGCAACAGGCCGCTCAGCGCACGTTCGCGCGGCGACAGCAGATCGCCGTCGCGCGGTGGAGTCAGTCCCAGCAGGCGTGCGGCGCGATCGGCGGCGACCTGGGCCGCCTCGAGCAGATCGCGCGCCTCACCCTCGGCCAGCAGCGGCGGCGTACGCCCGCGCAGGCTCTGCACGGTGACGCGCCAATAGCCGGCCGACAGCGCCGCCCTGGCCTGCAGCACGAGGCCGGCGGCCGAGGCGTCGACGATGCCTTGCAGTTGCGCCGCGTCGGGTGTGCCCGCGCGCATGTCGCGCACGAGTGCGATCACATTGTCGCTCGGCACCATCGCTTGCCCTGCACCCCGCAGACGGTCGGCGATCAATTCCATCGCGCCCAGTCGCGCCCAGGCGTATTTGTTATCCGCCTCGATCGCGACCGGCAGCAGCAGGGCGAGATTCGCCTGCAGCGCGTGGTCCGGCGTGGCCGGCGGGGTGCGCTGCGGGTGCGGCGGGTTCCACAGCAGCACAGCGGCCACCAGCGAGGCCGCGACCGCGATAAGAACGAGGCCGATTGGCCAGCGCCGTCGCCCGGGTTTGATTGCAGGCGCGGCCGCGGCGGCGGCGGCCGGCTCGATCACGACGGCGGCGGCGGCGGGCGAGCCGGCACGAACTTCGTCCTCGACCACCTCGGTCGGCGCGACCCAGGCGTAGCCGAAGCGCGGCACCGTGCGGATCATGCGGCGCGCGTCGTCGGTGTCGCCGAGCGTGCGGCGCGCGCGCAGCATGACTTGATCGAGCAGGTTGTCGCTGACTTCGCTGCGGCCCCACACCGCCGCGATCAACTCGTCGCGGCCGACCGCGCGCGCACGGTGCTCGACGAGATAGGCGATGCAGTCGAATGCCTTCGGCGGCAGCGCCAGCCGCTCGTCGCCGCGCCAGAGTTCGCGCCGCGCGGGATCGAGCCGGAATTCATCGAACAGGAACTGACGCAAGATGGATCGATGCCCCGCGTGAAGGCAGCTGTCTCGGGACGAGCTGGACAGGCGATGGTAGCGGCAGCCGGCGCGCGTGGCGCGTTCGGCGTTCGGCGGCATCACGCGCGAATCGTGGATGTCTGCCGTGGGTCAGGCACCGGGGCATGTGCCCGTCAGGCGGACCATCGCATTCAAGCGTGCGCTGCGCACCTCAGCATCGATGGCCGCGGCAGTCGCCGCGGCCATTGATCGAAACTCTTCGACGGAGCGTTTCCGGCGCTCAGTCGAATCCGTTCGCGAACACGTCGTTGCTGTGATCGCGATACCACAGCAGCAGCTCGCGCAGCGCCAGCGGCGGGTTCTGCGCGGCTGGCTGGCCGGCCTGGTTGCCTTCGTTGACGCCATGGCAGCCGTCGCAGGCGCGCACTTCGCCGGGCTGCACGGTGATCCAGTAGCGTTCGCGCACGACCGGCGTGCCGGAGGCGTCGGTGGTCTGCCAGCTCATCGCGCGCTGCGCCGGTACGATCGCGGCGATCGAACCGTCCGCGGCGATCGCGACCGCGCCCGCCGGTCCGCCCGAGGTCGGCGGCATGAAGGCGAACGCGGATTCGTCGTGCAGCGGCTTGGCCAGGACGCGGCGGCCGTCGCGCGGGTTGGCGGTGCCGCCCATGCCGCGCAGCTGGTCGCCCTGGAACATCTGCATCCATGCGATGTCGTACAGCTGGCCGTTGTTGCCGATGGTCTGGGTGCCGCCCGGCACGCGCAGGTTGTACGGCTGCTGGTGGTCGGCCGAGTCGCGTGCGGTGACGTCGCGGCTGACCAGCACGCCGAGGCCGCGCGCGCGCAGGAACGCGCTGAATTCGGCCGGGTCGACACCAGTATCGGTGAATACGCTCGTTTCCGGCGTCGCCATCGCCGCGATCGCGGTCTGCGGCGGCGTGCTGCGCGCATGCACTTCGACCGGCGAGAATTCCCACAGCGGACCTGCGTAGGTGACCAGCACGTCCGGATCCCAGTACGAAATGCTCTTGCTGATGCCGGCGGTCAGCGGCGCCCCCGGCGACACCGTGATCTGGTCGGACGCCAGATTCAGCTGGTAGAGGCGGAACGCGTAATTCGACTGCGGATTGGCGCGCGAGCCGGTATTGCGCGCGGTGTCCCACTGATCGGTATACGCGGCGACCAGCGTGCCATCGGCCAGCGGCAGCGGGTTGCGATAGCGGCCCGCGAATGAGGTGGGCGGGCCATCGAACGTGCTGCTGCCGTTGCGCGGCGAGTGGTAGGTGATCGCCATGGTGGACGCGTTCGTGCCCGGCGCACCGTCGATGGAGATCAGCTGGCCGGCCGCATGCGTATAGAACTCGGGCGCGTCGATCGCGTAGTAGCGGCCCGGATGCGAGGGATCCTCGGCGAGCTGCAGCACGTTCTCGACGGGATTCTGGTTGGTGCGGTCCGAATCGGCATCGATGAAGTCGTACAGGGCCGGATCGTTGGTGAAGCTGCGTTCAAAGTAGTTCTGCAGCTCGTGGCGGCCGATGTGGTTGAGCGTTTCTTCGCCGCTGCCGTCCTGGTTGACCATCCAGGGGAAGAAGAAGTTGAAGCGGTGGCCGTTGACGTTCGAACCCGGCACCGCGTAGAGCGGATCGGGGAACATCTCCGTCGCGCGCGGCAGGCGCGCGGCGTTGGAGGCCTCGCTCGCGTAGTCGAACGTGCCGTAGGTCGGCGGATTGCCGGCCGCCTCGTTGGAAGCGTCGGTGGACGCCTGCTGATCGGTCTGCAGGTGATCCCAGCGCGTGAAAATGACGCGGCCGAAGCTGTCGACGAACGGGCCGGACGAACCGGAGGGCGAATGCTGCAGCAGGCTCAGCGCACCGCTCGCCGCATCGAGCCTCCAGACGCCGGTGGTGGTCGGCTGCGATTCGTACTCGTCGAATTGCGGATACAGATAACGCTGGCCATTGCGCGGCCGGTCGCTGGTGAAAATCAGGCTGCCGTCGGAACCGTAGGTCGGCTCGATATTGTTGTAATCGGCCGGCTGATTGGCGACGCGCGTAATCGATATCGTCTGGCCGGCGCCGAATCCGCTGATCTCATACAGCTGCCAGAACCATTCGCCGACCTGATATTGCGCGGTCGGCGCGCCGACGATCATGCTGAAAACGGCCTTGTCGCCGCTGAAATTCACCGCCGGGTCGCGTACCGCGATGGAGTTCGCGCCCTGGCGGCCGTCGTTGCCGTAGCCGGCTTCCTGGGTGAGGTTGCGCAGGGTGCCGTCGGCGTAGCGGATCCAGAGATCACCGCCGCGCGCGACGGACTGCATGCCACCGCTCTGGTTGGCGAAGACCGAACCGATCGTGGCGAAGTCGGCGGGCACCGGAACCTGGGTGACGAACAGGATCGGATTGGGCGTGGAAGCCACCGTGTCGGTGGCGGCATGGATGGGCTCTACGGACAGCGAACCGATCAGAATGGACAGGCCGAATAATGTTGCGCACACGCGCAGCGGCCCGAAAGAAGGCTTTCCCAACGACAAAAACATGATTCTTCAACCCCAGTTATTGCATCGCATGCGGGCACAGGTCCCACACGATCGGCGGTGATGCATCCTTAACCATTGCGATGACACGAAAAGCGGCGTGGTTCGCGCTAACGCGACGCAATTGTCATTTTTAGTCGAAAGTTGCCTAGCTCTCGTAAAAGATTCGTCAAGCGGTAAACTGGGCGGCTCGCGACGACGCCTGGATCGCTCCATGAAAAAGAAGCCCAAAAAAGCCCCGGTGAGTGCAGCCGAGGCCGAAGAAGCGGTCCGCGTCCTGCTGCGCTGGGCCGGCGAGGACCCCGCACGCGAGGGCCTGCTGGATACGCCCAAGCGCGTCGTGGACGCCTACGGCGACTGGTTTTCCGGCTACGCGACCGATCCGGCCGAATACCTGCGCCGCACCTTCAAGGAAGTCGCCGGCTACGACGAAATGATCGTGCTGCGCGATATCGAGTTCGAATCGTTCTGCGAGCACCACATGGCGCCGATCATCGGCCGCGCGCACGTCGGCTACCTGCCGACCAACAAGGTCGTGGGGATTTCCAAGCTCGCGCGCGTCGTCGACGGCTTCGCGCGGCGCTTCCAGGTGCAGGAGAAGCTCACCGCGCAGATCGCGCAATGCATCGAGGATGTGCTGAAGCCGCGCGGCGTCGGCGTCGTCATCGACGCCGTGCACCAATGCATGACCACGCGCGGCGTACACAAGCGCGGCGTATCGATGATCACCAGCCAGATGCGCGGCAGCTTCCGCGAAGATGCGCGCACGCGCGCGGAATTCCTGCGTTTCATCGATATCGATT
>DASWPR010000045.1:0-4687 GCA_036398455.1 Dokdonella sp. | reverse complement strand
ACGATGATGCAGGCGGTGCGCGAGCGTACGTCCGAACTCGCGGTGCTGAAGACGATCGGTTTTTCCAGCCGCAGCGTGCTCGCGATGGTGCTGGCCGAATCGGTGCTGCTGTTGCTGCTCGGCGGGGTCATCGGGCTGGCGCTGGTCAGCCTGCTCGGTCTCATCCTGCCGGCGATGAGCGGCGGCATGATCACCCATACGAGCGTCGGCGCGAAGAGCTGGTCGCTGGGTATCGCACTGGCAATCGCCATCGGCGTGGTCATCGGCACGCTGCCCGCGCTGCGGGCGATGCGCCTCAATATCGTCGATGCACTGGCTGGACGCTGACGGAGACATGCCATGAAATTCCTGATCGGTCTCATCACCCTCATCGTCGTCATCGTCGGCGTCTTCGTTTTCCTCAGCCTGCCGTGGCAGGCGCTGCCGGTGCTGCTCGTACTGCTCGCGCTGTGGATGATCTTCACCCGACGCGGCCAGCAGGCGGCGTCGGTCACCGGTGTCGGCCTCAGCACGCTGCGGCAGCGCCTGGGCTCCTCGGCGGTCATCGTGATCGGCATCGCCGGCGTGGTCGCGGTGCTCGTCGCCATGCTGGCGATGGCGAACGGCTACAGCGAGACGCTGCGCCGCACCGGCAGCAACGATACGGCGATCGTGATGCGTGGCGCCTCCGCGTCCGAAGTGTCCTCGGTGCTGACGCACGACAACGCGATCGCGATCGCCGATGCGCCCGGCATCGCCAAGGACGACCAGGGCAAGCCGATCGCCTCGCCCGAACTCGTCGTCGCGGCCAACCTGCCGATGAAGGGCGGCAACCCGGAAGAGGATTTCGGCAGCGTGCAGCTGCGCGGCATCGGCGACGAAGCCTGGAAGCTGCGCACGAATGCGAAGATCGTTGCCGGACGCAAGTTCCAGCCCGGCCTGCGCGAACTGGTCGCCGGCAAGGGCGCGCAGCGGCAGTTCGACGGGCTCGAGGTCGATCACGACATCAAGCTCGGCAACCAGCTGTGGAAGGTGGTCGGCATCTTCGAGTCGCACGATGCGATGGAATCGGAACTGTGGGGCGACGCCGACGTGGTCGGACCGACCTATCGCCCGAGCGGCAGCAAGAGTTCCAGCTCGGTATTCGTGCGCCTGACCGGTGCGGATGCGTTCGACACGTTCAAGAATGCGCTGACCTCGGATCCGCGCCTGCAGGTCGATGTCGACACCACGCTGAACTATTTCAGCAAGCAGTCGGAAGGCACCTCGAAGGCGATCACGGTGATCGGCATCGTCGTCGGCGCGATCATGGCGATCGGCGCGGTATTCGGCGCGCTCAACACGATGTTCGCCGCGGTCGCCACGCGCGCACGCGAAATCGCGACCCTGCGCGCGATCGGCTTCCGCGGCTTGCCGGTGGTCGTTGCGATCATGCTTGAAACCATGCTGCTGGCCGTGCTCGGCGGCGTACTCGGCGGTCTGCTCGCCTGGCTGATCTTCAACGGCTATACCGCATCGACATTGGCGGCCGGATCGACCGGGCAGCTGACGTTCCAGTTCAACGTCGCGCCGGCGGTGCTGTGGACGGGCATCAAGTGGGCGCTCGCGATCGGCTTCATCGGCGGTCTCTACCCGGCCCTGCGCGCGGCAAGGCTGCCGGTCACGACCGCCTTGCGCGAGCTCTGAGAATTACACTTTCTTGCAGCCGGCGCTACGGCGCCGGCTGCACCGGCGCGTGGTAGTTCAGCGTGAGGCCGAGCGCCCACAGCAGGAACAGCACCAGCGGCAGGTGCACCGCGAGCTGCACGAAGGTGAAGCCGACGATGTCGCGCGCCTTGAGCCCAAGCACGCCGAGCAGGGGCAGCATCCAGAACGGATTGATCAGGTTCGGCAATGCCTCGGCGGCGTTGTAGATCTGCACGGCCCAGCCGAGGTGGAACGTGAGGTCGTTCGCCGCCTGCATCACGTAAGGCGCCTCGATGATCCACTTGCCGCCGCCGGAGGGCACGAAGAAGCCGAGCACGGCCGAATAGGCGCCGATCACCAGCGCGAACGTATCGTGCGAGGCGAGCGTGACGAACACGGTGGAAAGATGATGCGCCAGCGTCTGGCCATCGCCGCCCTTCGCCGTGGTCAGCATGCCGGCGATGCCGCCGTACAGCGGAAACTGGATCAGCACGCCGGTTGTCGCCGGCACTGCGCGCGCGACCGAATCGAGGAAGCGCCGCGGCCGCCAGTGCAGCAGCAGGCCGGCCATCAGGAACAGGAAGTTGTAGGTGTTGAGGTTCGAGATCGCGCTGACGGCGCCCTTCGTCGCGAACTCGCGGCCGAGCCAGACGGCGCCGAGCAGGACCAGCAGCAAGCTCAGCAGCGGGCTGTACTCGAGCCATTCGCCGGGCCGCCTGCGCGTGGCGGCGGCCGTTTCGACGATGCGCACATCGACGTCGCACTCGGCCGCGCGGCGTGCGTGGGCGCCGCGCGGCGCCGACCACCACGCGATCAGCATCGACACTGCGATCAGTACCGTGGTCAGCACGATCGACTGCCACAGGAAGATGGTCTCGCCGAACGGAATCACGCCGGTGATCTTCAACAGCGCCGGCGGCAGGCTGGCCGCATTTGCCTGCAGCTGCGCGGCCGAGGAGGAAAGACCCATCGCCCAGGACGCGCCGAGGCCGAGATACGCCGCGGCGCCGGCCGCGCGATAGTCGAGGTCGAGATTTTCACGGCGCGCCAGTGCGCGCACCAGCAGACCGCCGAAGATCAGGCTGAAGCCCCAGTTCAACAATGATGCGAGCATGCTGACGAGGGCGACGAAAGCGACCGCGCCCGGGCCGCTGCGCGGCAGCGCCGCGAGCCGTTCGATCAGGCGCGCGACCGGCGGCGCGCTGGCGACGACGTAGCCGCCGACCACCACGAAGACCATCTGCATGGTGAACGGAATCAGGCTCCAGAAGCCTTCGCCGAACGCGCCGGCGGTGGCGGTCGGCCCGGCCCCGATGCCGAGCGCCGCGATCGCGACGACGGCGACGCCGAGCGCGGCGAACACGAATGCATCGGGAAACCAGCGCTCAGCCCAGGCCGCGCAACGCAGCGCGGTGCGCGCCATCCAGGTTTCGTTCTCGACGGTGGCCATGGTCACGCCTCGCAGGCAGGGCAGGACACAAGCCTAGGACTGGCGCGCAGGATGTCGCAAGCCGACCAAGGTCGTGCCGGCAGAGGCGCCGGAACGCGTGGGGCCGGGCGTGCGGAATCTAGGCGCGCCGTTCGCGCGCGAGCGCGATCAGCGCGACACCGGCAAGAATCACCGCCATCGCGACCAGGTCGAAGGCGTGCACGGTCTCGCCGCCGATCAGGACGCCGATCAGCACGGCCACCGGCGGGTTCACGTAGGCGTAGCTGGTTGCCAATGCCGGGCGCACGGTGTTGAGCAGGTACAGATACGCGCTGAAGGCGACGATCGACCCCATCACGCCGAGATAGACCAGCGCGAGCGTCGCCGACGCCGTCGGCGCCAACGGGAAGCGTTCGCCGAATGCGAGCGCGCCGACGAAGAGGACAGCGCCGCCGGTGAGCATCTGCGCGGCGGTGTTCATCGCGGCCGGCGGCATCTCGCGGTGCCTGCTCCAGACCGAGCCGAACGCCCAGGCGATTGCCGCGCAGATCAACGCGATCGCGCCGATCGGAGCGCCGGCCATGCCGCCACCGAGGTTGA
Organism: Dokdonella sp.; assembly: GCA_036398455.1. Classification (GTDB taxonomy): domain Bacteria; phylum Pseudomonadota; class Gammaproteobacteria; order Xanthomonadales; family Rhodanobacteraceae; genus Dokdonella_A. Next base: position 993 of record DASWPR010000045.1, on the reverse strand, counting down.
GCAGGATCACGCCGGCGAATCCGACGCCGAGGCCGAGCCATTCCAGCCGCTGCGGCCAATGGCCGTACAGACCGCCGAACACGGCGGCGAACAGCGGCATCGCGGCGACCGCGACGGCGGCCAGTCCCGAAGCGACGCGCTGCTCCGCGTAGCAGACCAGACCATTGCCGAAGCCGAGCAGCAGGGTGCCGGTCGCCGCCGCATTCATCCATTGCCTGCGCGTCGGCGACGCCATGCCGCGCCAGCGCAGGAAGGCGAACAAGGCCGCGCCGGCGCACAGGAAGCGCACGCCGGCCATCAGAAACGGCGGATAGCTCGCCAGCGCGAAACGGATGGCGAGGTAGGTGGAACCCCAGATCAGGTACAGCGCGATCAGCGCCAGAGGTACCAGCACACGCGGACTCGTCAGCGCGAGCGAGGGCGGCGTAGCGGCCACGTCGCCGCGGGAACCCTCTTTCATGAAAGGCCTTGGCCGGATGCAGTCCGGCATTGTGGGGCGAACGGAACGCGCAGCATAGTGGCGACGGTGGCCCTGACGAGTCCCACCCTGCGCGCTCAGGAGGGGGCCACTTTCGACTCCAGCGAAAGCAGCCGGCGCTTGCGCGGCGGTCCCCAGCGCCACCCGCCAGGCTCGCCATCGGCCCGCACCACGCGATGGCAGGGCACGACGAAGGCGAGCCGGTTCGCCGCGCAGGCACGCGCGACCGCACGTGCGGCTCGCGGCGCTTCGATGCTTTCGGCGATTTCGGCGTAGCTGCGCGTCTCGCCCCGCGGTATCCGCGTCAGCGCCTGCCACACGCGCCACTGGAACGCCGTCGCGCGCAGGTCGAACGGTGGCAGCGGCGCGTCGCTGCTCTGGGCGTCGCTGGTCAGCTCGCCGACGATGCGGTCGACCACCGCGCTGAGCCATTCGTCGCGGCCGGCGTCGACGCGCTCGACCTGTGCCTGCGGAAATTCGCGCCGCAATTCATCGAGCAGCCGTTCGTCGTCGTC
>DASWPR010000044.1:0-5606 GCA_036398455.1 Dokdonella sp. | reverse complement strand
ATGATCGAGGGCCCGGGCCACGTGCCGATGCACCTGATCAAGGAGAACATGGACCTGCAGCTCGACCAGTGCGGCGAGGCGCCGTTCTATACGCTCGGGCCGCTCACGACCGACATCGCTCCCGGCTACGACCACATCACGTCGGGCATCGGCGCCGCGATGATCGGCTGGTACGGTACCGCCATGCTCTGCTACGTCACGCCGAAGGAGCACCTCGGCCTGCCGAACAAGAACGACGTGAAGGACGGGATCATCACGTACAAGCTCGCGGCGCACGCGGCCGACCTCGCGAAGGGCCATCCCGGCGCTCAGATCCGCGACAACGCGCTCAGCAAGGCGCGTTTCGAGTTCCGCTGGGACGACCAGTTCAACCTCGGCCTCGATCCGGAGAAGGCGAAGGAATTCCACGACGAGACCCTGCCGAAAGACGCGCACAAGACCGCCCATTTCTGCTCGATGTGCGGGCCGAAGTTCTGCTCGATGAAGATCACCCAGGACGTGCGCGACTACGCGAAGGAACACGGCCTCGGCGACAGCGAGGCGCTCAGCGACGGCATGGCCGGGAAGGCCGCCGAGTTCCGCGCGGCGCCGGACGTCTATCGGCGCGCCTGAAGCCGGGTATCCTATCGGGTCGCATGCCGCGCGCCCGATCGCCGGCATGCACGCCGTGCGCATCGACGAGTCCCTTCAATGAAGCTTCCGGTTCCGTTCGTTCAATTGCCGCTGAGATTCGACGCGCAGGCGCTGCTGGCGGAAGTCGAGCGCCTGGACCAGGGCCTGTGGCGCCCGCATCCGACCGGCATGCCGGGCAACAGCGCGCTGCCGCTGGTGACGTCGCAGGGCGATCCGGCCCGCGGCGACTGGCTGGTCGGCCCGATGCGGCCGACGCCCGAACTGCAGCGCAGCCCCTATCTGATGCAGGTGCTGGCGAGCCTGGAAGCAGTGATCGGACGCGTGCGTCTGATGCGCCTGTCCGGACGCGCCGAAGTGCATGCGCACGTCGACACTGATTACTACTGGAACGAACGCGTGCGCGTGCACGTGCCGATCCTGACCCAGCCGAGCGTGCGTTTCTCCTGCGCCGATGCGCAGGTCAACATGGCCGCCGGCGAATGCTGGATCTTCGACACCTGGCGCATGCACCACGTGTCGAACGACAACGATTCGCCGCGCATCCACATGGTCGTCGACACGGTCGGCAGCGCCGCGTTCTGGGACATCGTCAACGCCGGCCGTCCGCACACGGCGCCGCGTGCCGGCTGGCAGCCGCGTTTCGTCGGTCCGCCCAGCGGTGCGCCGCCGGCGCCGGTGTTCGAGGTGGTCAACAGCCAGTCGCCGATGAGCTACTGGGAACTGCACGGGCACGTGGCGTTCCTGTTCGGCGAAGTGGAGACGCATCCGCGCCTGGCGGCGGTGGCGCAGATGACCGGCCTGTTCGTCGGCGCCTGGCAGTCGCTCTGGTACGCGCATGGCGCGGACCCTGCGGCACTGCCGAGGTACGCCGAGCTGCTGGATGATTTCCTCGCCCGCGCCGCACCCGCAGCGCGGGGCATTCCACTGCGCAACGGCGCGGATCTGGCCGATGGAATCACCGGCCTGTTCAAGCGTGCGGTGGAACGCACGCAGACGATCGCGATGACCGAGGAAGGCTCGCGCAGCGGGCCGGTACTGCAGACGCTGGCGCCGCCTGCTCCTGCTCCTGCCCCTGCACCTGCCGCGCGACGCGAATTCGATCGCCCGGTCTTCATCATCTCGCCGCCGCGGTCCGGCTCTTCGCTGTTTTTCGAAACGCTGGCGCGCAGCCCGACGGCGCACACGATCGGCGGCGAGAGCCACGGCATTTTCGAGGGCATCGCCGCGCTCGATACGGCGCGCGGCGGCTACGTATCGAACCGGCTCGACGCCGCCGCCGCCACGCCCGCAGTGGCCGACGAACTGCGTGCGCGCTTTGCTGCACGCGTGTTCGACCGCCAGCGCAATGCACCCGCGCCCGGCGCGATCCGGCTGCTCGAGAAAACACCGAAGAATGCACTGCGCATTCCGTTTCTGCGGCAGGTGTTCCCCGATGCGCTGTTCGTCTACCTGTATCGCGATCCGCGCGAGGTGCTGGCGAGCATGATGGAAGCATGGGAATCGGGCGCCTTCCGCACCTATCCGCAACTGCCGGGCTGGACCGGCTTGCCGTGGTCGCTGCTGCTGACGCCGGGATGGCGCGATCTGATCGGATGCCCGTTGCCGCAGATCGTCGCCGCGCAGTGGGAAGCGACGACGCGGATCCAGCTCGACGACCTGCAGCAGATTCCCGCCGGGCGCCGTTGCGTTGCACGCTACGATGCGCTGATCGCCGATCCGACCGCCGAGGCCCGACGCATCTGCGCGGCGATCGGTTTCGAATGGGATCAGCCGCTCGGGCCGAGTCTGCCGCTCGCCAGCCACACGGTGTCCGCCCCGCAGGCGGAGAAGTGGCGTCGCCGGGAAGCCGATGTCCTCGCGGCGTTCGCCCGCGTCGAAGCGACCGCGGCACGTGCCGCGCTCTTTGCGCAGCGCTGAATTCGCATGTCCGCAGCGGGTTCATTGGCGACTGCCTCGCGAGTGTCCGCAAAGCACCGTAAGATGCTGCCGACTTGCCGACGAGCGGAGCGCCTGTGAACGAATCGCCGAAATCTGCGAGGGCCGGAGGTTCCTGGATGCTGCGCGGCATCGCGTTGCTGATTGCGGCCTATGGGGTCGGCGTGCTCGCGTTGATGTGGTGGTGGGACTACGAGCCGCCGCATTTCGATGTCGCCGCCAATGCCCAGGCATTCGCGACGGCCAGGCAGCAGCCGGTGGTGGTCGGCAGCGTGACGACATCGGCCTTGATGACCTGCGCGCAGACCCTGCTCGACAAGCGCGGCGGCTATCTCAGCAACGATCGCTTTCCGCCCGGCGTGCTGATGGACAACGTGCCGAACTGGGAATTCGGCGTGCTCACCGCGACGCGCGATCTTGCGCGCACGCTGCGCAACGACTGGAGCCGTTCGCAGACCCAGTCGGTGGAAGACAAGGACCTGCAGGAAGCCGAGCCGCTGTTCAGTTCACCGAACGACCGCTGGCTGCTGCCGAGTTCGGAGAGCCAGTATCGCAAGGCCATCGCCCATGTGGACGGCTACCTGACCCGGCTCGCCGACCACGATGCGACGAATGCGCAGTTCTATGCGCGCGCGGACAATCTCGCCGACTATCTGCAGATCGTCTCGACGCGGCTCGGCTCGCTCTCGCAGAGGCTGTCGGCCGCGGCCGGGCAGGTGCGCATCGACACCGATCTTTCCGGCGATCGCAACGCGCAGCAGTCGACGCCCTCCGCGGGCGCGCGTCTGGTGCAGACGCCGTGGACGAAGATCGACGACAACTTCTACGAAGCGCGCGGCTACACCTGGGCGCTGCGCGAGCAGCTCGAAGCCGTGCGCATCGATTTCGCCTCCGTGCTGCACGACAAGAACGCGCTGATCAGCCTGGAGCAGGTGGTTCGCGAGCTGGAAGAGTCGCAGAAGCCGCTTGGCAGTCCGATCGTGCTGAACGGGGCGCCGTTCGGTTTCTTTGCCAATCACTCGCTGGTGATGGCGAACTACATCTCGCGGGCGAACGCGGCGATCATCGACCTGCGCGAACTGCTCAAGCGCGGGTGACGAGGTGGCGCTGGCGACTGCAGGCGCAGCGCGCTTGGTGTACCGTCGCGCCCTCCGCGCGTAAGCAAGACCCTTCCGAGTGACTTCCACCCCGACCTTCAATGCGTTCGATGCCGCCGCGGCGCCGCGCTGGCGGCGCCTGCTCGAACACCCGCTGTTCCTCGGCACGTTGCTGCTGCTGCCAATCGTATGGCTGCTGTGGCCGGTGCCGATCGATGAGACGCGCTATCTCGCGGTCGCGTGGGAAATGCGCCAGACCGGCGAATTCCTGGTGCCGCATCTGAACGGGGCGACCTACGCGCACAAGCCGCCGCTGCTGTTCTGGCTGATCAACGTCGGCTGGCTGTTCACCGGCGTGCACGCATGGACCGCGCGTGCGATGACCCTGCTGTGTTCGGTGCTGAGCCTGCTGCTGTTGCAGCGGCTCACGCTGCGCCTGACCGGCTCGGCGAGCGCGGCGCGCATGTCGATGTGGCTGCTGCTCGGAGCGGTGTATTTCGCCGGCTTCGCCAATGCGATCATGTTCGACGTGCCGCTGACGACGTGCGTGCTGCTCGCCGTGCACGGCATCTGCGATCTGGCCGAAGGACGCTCGCGCCGTGGTGTGCTGCTGACCGGTCTGGCGATCGGGCTCGGCATCCTGGTCAAGGGGCCGGTGATGCTGCTCGACATCGCCTTCGTCGCGCTCGGCGCGCCGTGGTGGAGCGGCACGCTTGCCGGGCGGCGCGGTCGCTATTTCGGCGCGTTCGCGCTCGCCTTCCTGCTCGGCGCTGCAATCGCATTGGCGTGGGCGATCCCGGCCGCGTTGCACGGCGGGGCGGACTACGCGCGCGCGATTTTCCTGAACCAGACTTTCGATCGCATCGAGGGCGTGGCCGGCGCGAGCACGCATGGCCGGCCCTGGTGGTGGTACTTCGCGGTGTTCCCGCTGATGCTGCTGCCGTGGCCGCTGGTGATCCGCGGCAGCTGGACGAAGCTGCGCGCGCTCGCGCACGAACCTGCGTTGCGCCTCGCGCTGATATGGGTCGTGCCGACCTTCATCGCGTTCTCCGCGATCGGCGGCAAGCAGCCGCACTACCTGCTGCCTTCGGTGCCGGCAGTCGCGCTCGGACTGGCGTTCGCGTACGAGCGCGGCGCATTGCACGTGCGCAATGGATTGTTCGCGCTGCTGCTGATACTGCTCGGCGTGCTTGCCGCACTGGCTCCCCACTTCGCGGCGACGCGCGGCAATCTCGAATACTTCGAAGATGCGTCGCCGGGTTGGGGCATCGCGCTCGCGCTGCTGGGCATCGCGGTGCTGGCATGTGCACGTCGTGCGCGCACGCCGATGCAGCCGGCACTGGCGATGCTGGTGCTCACCTTGCTGGTCAAGCTGGCCGTCATCGAAGGCCCCGGCCAGCGCTACGACATGACGCCGATCGGCGAGCAGATCGCCGCTGCGCAGCGGCGCGGCCAGCCGATCGTGCATCTCGGCTGGCATCACGGCGTGTACGAATTCGCCGGCCGCATGACGCAGCCGCTGGAAACGTTCGACGACATCAAGCAGCTCGACGCCTGGGCCCGGCAGCATCCGGACGGGCTGGTGGTGACGTTCTACCGGCGCTTCCGCTTTCGCGCGGCGCCGCTGTTCTCGCAGCCGTTCCGCGGCGTCGAGGTATCGATCTGGAACGTCGGCGAAGCGCTCAAATCGGGCTTCGATCCGTCCGTCGAGCACAGCCGCGACGCCAGCGAAGACACGTCCGACGATTGAGCGCGCCGGACGTGCCGCGGCGTCGCGTTCAGAACGCGGGCTTGTCGGTCGCCGCGTTGTAGCGTTCGACGCCGGCGAGGATCTCGCGCTTGGCTTCGTCCGCGCCGACCCAGCCTTCGAGCTTGACCCACTTGCCCTTTTCCAGATCCTTGTAGTGCTCGAAGAAGTGGCCGATGCGCTCCAGCCAGTGG
>DASWPR010000043.1:0-1949 GCA_036398455.1 Dokdonella sp. | reverse complement strand
GGCTCAAGCGGATAATCCGGCGGCAATTGCGGATCAACCATGGGGCGCGGGGCCGGCATGCGCTCCGCCGGGGCCGGCGTGGTCCGTGCGGCCGGCCGTGGATCGAGAATGTCGCTGATCGCTTTCGGAATCTCGGTTCTGGGGATCTCGTTCTTTGGCGTCGCGGAGGCGGGCGCTGGGTCGTGCGAGATCGCTGTCGCGGCGAATTCGCGCGGCGCGGCGTCGAACTGCGCCTGTCCGCCGGGGCGGCTCTGCGGCGGCACCGGCGTCGGCTCCGCGGGCATCGGCGGCGCCTTATGGGCGTGGGGCGCCTTGGCCTGCACGGGATTCGGCAATTGCGGGCGCGGTGGCGGCGCCATCGTCGTCGGGCTCATCGCCGCGCGCTGCGCCGGCGCATGCGGGATCGGAGGCGCCGGCGGCGCGGTCTTCACGCTGCGCAGGTCGCCTTCGATGATGGCGAGACGATCGACGACATGGCCGAGCGTCGAATGCACGACCTCCAGCGAATCCTGGGTATGGCGATCGGTCTCCGACTGGCTGAAGCGCATGTCGGACAGTTCGCGCTTGATGGTGTCGACCAGCGCCGGGTCCATGGCCGGCAGGCTGCGGCTTTCGGCGATCGCGGCGAAAGTGGACTGCTGGCGTTCGAGATGCCGCAGGATGTCCTGCAGGCCGTCCTCGACGCGGCCCAGATTGTTGGCGCGCGGATCGGTGGTGGTCTCGATCCGCTCCAGCAAATGGGACACGCGTTGTTCGAGATGCGCGAACGCGGCCGATCCGTCGTTGCCGACCGGCAGGTGGTCGAGGCGATCGGACAGCGCCTTCAGCGCGCCCTCGAGATGATCCGAGCTTGGCGCCGGCTGCGGACGGTCACGGTTTTGCAGCGCTGTGGTCAGCGACACGATGCGGGCTTCGAGCGCCGCAAACGAGTCGCTGTGATTGTCGGCGTGCGCCAGTTGGTCGACCTTCATCGACAGCGACTGCACATCGTTGGAAAGCCGGCCCAGCGCGTCGTTGGAGGCGACGTTGGAAACAATCGCGCGCAGGGCGGCGATTGCGCCTTCGAGCTGCTGCATCGTGCCGGTATCGTCGCTGGAGCGCACGATCAGATCGATCTTGCCGCCGAGGTTGCGGATCGCTTCGTCGAAACCGGCGAGCTGTTCGGCGGGTGTCAGCGTCTGCAAGGTCGCACGGATTTCGCCGAGCGCGCGCTCGACGCCGGCCAGCGCCGTGTTGTCGATGCCGCTTTGTTTGGTGTCGTCGATGCGCTTGGCGAGCGAACGGATTTCGTTTTCAAGCGATTCGATGGCGCGGCGCGGCAACGCTTCGGTGACGACGCCGCGAATTTCCGCGAGCTCGGCGCGGAACGCGGCAATCGACTGTTCAATGCCGGTATTGGGGCGCTGCAGCGCGTCAATCCGGCTGGTGATGTGCGACAACTGCCGCTCGATCACCGAGACGTTCGGGGGGCGGGTGGAGGAAGTTTCCGCGGCGGGCGGAGGCGCGATCGGCGGCGCGTTCATCCGCGGCACGCCGTCCAGTTCGTTCTGGCGTGCGGTGATTTCGGAGATGGCAAAGTCGAGCGAGAACGGATCGACCGGCGGCGGCGCGCGATAGACCTGCGCGGCGGCGCGCTCCACCGTGTCATGGCTGTGCGGTGCAGATGCCTGGACCGGCGCAGGTTCGTTGATCTGCGACAGCCGGGCGTCGAGCCGCGAAATCGCGTCGTTGAGCTGCCGGGCGACACCGGGCTCGGTGCCGGCGGGGCGGGAAAACTGTTCGATCTGCCTCGTGATGGCATCGAGTCGCTGGTGGATTTCGGCGACATCGGCGGCATCGCGCTGCGGCAGTGCGGGTCGCGGCATCACCGGCGGCTGGTCAGTGCGCGGGCGATGGTTCGGCGATGTAAAGGTGGGCGCGGTGTCGCCGATGGTCGAATTCAGCCAGTC
>DASWPR010000042.1:0-5536 GCA_036398455.1 Dokdonella sp. | reverse complement strand
CGAAGATGCGCCGTACGCGATCAAGGTCGAGACGCACAATCATCCGACCGCGATTTCGCCGTATGCGGGCGCCGCGACGGGCTCGGGCGGCGAGATTCGCGACGAAGGCGCGACCGGCCGCGGCGGCAAGCCGAAGGCCGGCCTGGTCGGCTTCACCGTTTCGCACCTGCGCATCCCGGACTTGCCGCGGCCGTGGGAAACCGCGCGTCCGCTGCCGCCGCGCTTCGCGACCGCGTTTGAAATCATGCGCGACGGTCCGCTCGGCGGCGCTGCGTTCAACAACGAATTCGGCCGGCCTTGCCTCGGCGGCTATTTCCGCACGTTCGAGCAGGAAGGTCCGACGCCGGACCGGCGCAGCGGTTACGACAAGCCGATCATGATCGCCGGCGGCCTCGCCAACCTGCGTCCGCAGGATGTCGACAAACGCACGTTGCAGGATGGCGACGCGGTCATCGTGCTCGGCGGTCCAGCCATGCTGATCGGCCTCGGCGGCGGCGCCGCCTCGTCGATGGCCGGCGGCGCCAGCTCCGAGCAGCTCGACTTCGCCTCGGTGCAGCGCGACAACCCGGAAATGCAGCGGCGCTGTCAGGAAGTCATCGACGCGTGCTGGGCGCGCGGCGCGGCCAACCCGGTCGTGTCGATCCACGATGTCGGCGCCGGCGGCCTGTCGAACGCGATACCGGAACTGCTCAACGACTCCGGCGTCGGCGGCCGCATCGAGCTGCGCAGGATTCCGAGCGACGACCCGCAGCTGTCGCCGATGCAGCTGTGGAGCAACGAATCGCAGGAGCGCTACGTGCTCGGCGTGCGGCCGCAGGACCTGGCGGAATTCGAGGCGATCTGCGCACGCGAGCGCTGCCCGTTCGCGGTGGTCGGCCATGCGACCCGCGAACGCCGTCTGCTGCTCGGCGATTCCCTGCTCGGCGGCGACGCGATCGATCTGCCGCTGGACGTGCTGTTCGGCAAACCGCCGCGCATGCAGCGCGATGTGCGTCGAAGCGATGCACGCATCGATCTGGTGCCCGATGTCGACGGCATCACGTTCGATCAGGCGATCGAACGCGTGCTGCGCCTGCCCGCCGTCGGCAGCAAGTCGTTCCTGGTCACGATCGGCGATCGTACGGTCGGCGGGCTCTGTTCGCGCGACCCGATGGTCGGCCCGTGGCAGGTGCCGGTGGGCGACTGCGCGGTGACGCTGACCGATTTCGACGGCTACGCCGGCGAGGCAATGGCGATGGGCGAGCGCACGCCGCTGGCGCTGCTCGACGCCGCTGCGAGTGCGCGCATGGCTGTCGGCGAGGCGCTGACGAACCTGGCCGCCGCGCCGGTGAAACTCGACGAAGTGCGATTGTCGGCGAATTGGATGGCCGCGATCGGCCAGCCCGGCGAGGACGCAGCGCTCTACGACGCCGTGCATGCGGTCGGCATGGAGCTGTGCCCGGCGCTCGGCGTGTCGATTCCCGTCGGCAAGGATTCCCTTTCGATGCAGACGCGCTGGCAGGACGGCGCCGATGCACAGAGCACCGTATCGCCGGTGTCGCTGATCGTCACCGCTTTCGCGCGCGCGCTCGACGTGCGCCAGGCATTGACGCCGCAGCTCGTGCTCGATCAGGGCGATAGCGAGCTGTGGCTGCTCGACGCCGCGGCCGGTGCGAACCGTCTCGGCGGCTCGGCGCTGATGCAGGTGTTCGACCGCAACGGGGGTGCGCCGCCCGATCTGGACGATGCCGCGCGCTTCAAGCGGTTCTTCGTCGCGCTGCAGGCGGCGAACGCGCAAGGGCTGCTGCTCGCGTATCACGATCGCAGCGACGGCGGCGCCATCGTCGCCTTGATCGAGATGGCGTTCGCCGGGCGCTGCGGCTTCGATCTGCAGCTTTCCGGCTGGGCCGGCAACGCGTTCGCCGCCCTGTTCAGTGAAGAACTCGGGGCGCTCGTGCAGGTGCGCAGCAGCGACCGCGCGGCGTTTCTCGCGCTGCTCGCCGAACACGGCGTCGGCGAACTGGCCCATTGCGTCGGCCAGCCGACTTCGCGCATGCGCGTCAAGCTCGCGCTCGAGAACGAGACGCTGGCGAAATGGAACTGGTCGGACCTGATGCGCGCCTGGTCGGAGACCAGCCACGCGATGCAGCGCCGGCGCGACAACCCGGCCAGTGCGGATCTGGAGAACGAGTGGCGCTGTGACGACTGCGATCCGGGCATCACGCCGAAGCTGACGTTCGATCCGGCCAAGGACGTCGCCGCGCCGTTCATCGCCAAGGGTGCGCGCCCGCGTATCGCGATCCTGCGCGACCAGGGCGTCAACGGGCAGATCGAAATGGCGGCGGCATTCACGCGCGCCGGATTCGATGCGTTCGACGTGCACATGACCGATCTGCAGAGCGGCCGGCGCACGCTGTCCGAATTCAGCGGCTTTGCCGCCTGCGGCGGCTTCAGCTACGGCGACGTGCTCGGCGCGGGGCGCGGCTGGGCCGCGTCGATCCTCTACAACGAGCGTCTGCGCAGCGAATTTGCCGAATTCTTCGCAGACGCGTCGAAGTTCGCGCTCGGCGTCTGCAACGGCTGCCAGATGCTGGCGAGCCTGAAGACGATCATTCCCGGTGCCACGCACTGGCCGCGATTCGAGCGCAATGCGAGCGAGCAGTACGAGGCGCGCCTGGTGACGCTGGAGGTGCTGGATTCGCCGTCGATCTTCTTCCAGGGCATGGCCGGTTCGCGCATTCCGGTGGCGGTCGCGCATGGCGAAGGCCGCACCGAATTCGCCGCTGCGCTCGATGCCAGGCGCGCGATCGCCTGCGTGCGTTTCGTCGACAACCAGGGCGAGCCGACGGCGCTGTTTCCGTTGAACTCGAACGGATCGGCCGCCGGCAACACCGGGTTCACGGCTGCGGACGGCCGCGTCACGATCCTCATGCCGCATCCCGAGCGCGTGTTCCGCAGCGTGCAGATGAGCTGGCGCCCGCGCGAATGGGGCGAGGACTCGCCGTGGATGCGCATGTTCCGCAATGCGCGCGTCTGGGTCGGGTGATGCTTGGGATGCGCTGAGCTATTCCACGGGGTCGTCACCGGCCTGTCTGCGCGCAGATCAAGGCGCGACAGCGAAGGCCGATTGGCCGTCTTTCGAGCGGGCGCAACGCCGGGCTGCGCGCAGACAGGCCGGCCCCAGCGTTTGAGATCCAAAGGACGGGGTGCCGCCCATGTGGAATAGCTCAGAGCAGCTCTTGTCGCCGATCCGCGAGTTCGCGTTGAAGGCGCTGTTGTGGCTGCCGCTGTGTTTCGTGATCTGGTTCGTGCTGGCTCCGGTGTGGGTGCAGCCGGCGGTGCTGCTGGCCAAGCAGGTGCTGCTCGGCATCTGGGGCGATCTTTTCACGGCGGTTGCACAAGGCGCGGAGATACTTGATGCCAGTGGCAAGGTGGTCGGCCGCGCCGGCTATCTGGTGCAGTTGACGACGGCGGTCACCGTCACCGTGCCGGCCGGGCCGAACGGTCCCGGCGGCGTCGGCGTGCTGGAGCCGACATTGAATCCGATGGTCTACGCGTACTCGCTGCCGCTGTTCAGCGGTCTCGCGCTGGCGACGCCGCTGACGACGCGGCGTCGCTTGCTGCAGATGCTGTTCGCGTTCGTGGTGATCTGGATCGCGCAGGCGCTCGGCGTCGTTGCCGAGAGCTTGAAGATGGTCGCTTTCGATTCCGGCGCCGAAGGTGCGGCCGCCGTGGCGCGGGCCGGGCTGCAGCCGAATGTGATCGCCCTGGCCTATCAATTCGGCTATCTGATCCTGCCGGCAGTGGTCCCGGTGGCGCTGTGGATCGGCTTGAACCGGGATTTCATCGAGGCACTGATTCGGCCCGCTGGGGAACCAGTAGGCTGAGTCGGGGTCAGAACAGCCGCTGAAGCGTTGAGTCGATCGCCGATATGGAACAATCGGCGCCTTCCGAATAAATTTGCAGGCTCAGGGGAACCATGGCTGCCGTCGCACCGCTCGAACCCATCGATTCCAAGCTCGGTCCAGCGGCGACCTTGGACGATCGCATCTGCCAGTTCCTGGTCGCGCGCGGCCGCCTGAAGGAAACCGATCTCGTGCGCGGCCGTCGCCTGCGCGACGAGGATCCGGCGTCGGGCAGCCTGGTTTCGTTGCTGACGCGACTCGGGTTGGTGTCCGAGCGAGAGATGGCCGAAGGCGTTTCCGAACTGCTGAAGCTGCCGCTGCTATCGTCGAAGGAATTTCCCGAGGCGCCGCCGCCGAACGTGCAGACCTCGGTGCGTTTCCTCAAGCACCATCACATCTGCCCGATCGGCGAAAGCGACGACGATGTGACGGTGCTGGTCGCCGATCCCGCCGATACGTTTCCGCTGCAGGCGCTGCAACTGGCGACCGGGCGCAAGGTCAAGTTGAATATCGGCCTGCGCAGCGAGATCGACGACCTCATCGAGCGCTACTACGGCTCCGGCCGGTCGGCGATGGGCACCATCGTCGAGAACCTCACCGACGACAACAACCGCAGCGAGGACGACATCGAGCACCTGCGCGATCTCGCCTCCGAAGCGCCGGTCATCCGCCTGGTCAACCTGGTGATCCAGCGAGCGGTCGAGCAGCGCGCCTCGGATATCCACGTCGAGCCGTTCGAGAACCGCCTGAAGGTGCGCTACCGCGTCGATGGCGTGCTGCACGAAGTGGAGTCGCCGCCGGCTGCCTCCACCGCCGCGGTGATTTCGCGCATCAAGATCATGGCCAAGCTCAACATCGCCGAGCGCCGCCTGCCGCAGGACGGCCGCATCATGATCCGCGTGCAGGGCAAGGAGCTCGACCTGCGCGTGTCGACCGTGCCGACCGCGCATGGCGAGTCGGTGGTGATGCGTATCCTCGATCGCGAAGCGATCGTGTTCGATTTCCACACGCTCGGCTTCACCGACCAGTTCCTGCAGAAGTTCCTCAACGTGCTGGAACTGCCGCACGGCATCATGCTGGTGACCGGCCCGACCGGTTCGGGCAAGACCACCACGCTGTATACGGCGCTGTCCAAGCTCAATACCGCCGACGTGAAGATCATCACGGTCGAGGACCCGATCGAATACCAGATCGAAGGCATCAACCAGATCCAGGCGAAACCGCAGATCGGCCTCGATTTCTCGCATGCGCTGCGCTCGATCGTGCGTCAGGATCCGGACATCATCATGATCGGCGAAATGCGCGATCTGGAAACCGCGCGCATCGCGATCCAGTCCGCGCTGACCGGACATCTGGTGCTTTCGACGCTGCATACCAACAACGCCGCGGGCGGCATCACGCGCATGCTCGACATGGGCGTCGAGGATTATCTGCTCACGTCCACCGTCAACGGCATCCTCGCGCAGCGTCTGGTGCGGCGACTGGATCTGGCCAATGCGCAGCCGTACGAGGCGATGCCGGAAGTCGTCAAGGAATATCACCTCGACACCTTCACCGAAGAGCGTCCGATCAAGTTGTACAAGCCGGGGTCGAGCATCGCCAATCCGACCGGTTACTACGGCCGTACCACGATCATGGAATTCCTCGTCATG
>DASWPR010000041.1:0-3303 GCA_036398455.1 Dokdonella sp. | reverse complement strand
GGATGCCCATGGTGAACGCCGGACTGCCCGCGCTCGAGGTTCGGAGCGTGGCCGGCGTCATCCCGGCGCGTTCCACGACCGGCTTCGGAACCCCGTGCCGGTCAACGCGTCGAGCGAGTACTCCAGGCGTGCACTCCTAACGTTCCGACGTCGAATTCATTCGATTTTCCCCCACGGGCCGCGCACCTGGAAGATGGTGCCGTCGCGAGGATCGGGGCTCATTTCGACCGTATACGCGACTTTGTCATTCCCTCTCAGCACGACCCAGACCTCGTCGATCTTGAGCGGCGACTGGCTGGCGTACACACAGCGCGTTTCCGCGATTTTCGGTTCGGCCACGCCACCGTTCTGCGATTCGGCCTCACCGATCACGTGGTCGATATCCACCTGAAGCTTTGCGCCCGCCGCCGTACGACATGGATTGCCCAGGACGTATTTTTTCGCCACGCCCGTGCCGTTTTTCTGTTCCCCCGTGAGCGCGAACCGAAATGGGCTTCCTTGCTTCTCCAGCCACTGGTTCAGAGCGGAAACTTCTTGCTCTTCGTGCGCCCGATCCGGCACGGTGGCGCAGGCGACAAGCACGGCCGCGGCCAGCACTGCACCGCCGACGTTTCGCCGAAAACACATCATGTGCAGCCCTCGGCTCCCCGACAAGCACCATCCCACTCCCGCTCAGCCTGAGCACTGGCTCGAAGCGATGCCGCGAGCCCTCGCACGCTCGCCAGCTTGGATATGGAACGCCCGCCCTTGCGGACCGAGCGTCGATTGATCCGCGCCGGGCCGATCCGGCCACACCAATTCCGAAACAACATCGACGAGCGATCGGCGCTCACAATTTGACCGTGGACGCCCGACGCCGAGCGGCGATGCGCCACATTCCGAAGGATCCGAAGACGAATATCGCTGCTTGTAGATATTGCACTGGCGACCACGAAGCGGCGCGCCCCGTAATGATCAAGAAGACGGGAACGACGATCATATAGATCGCGATGAGCCGCAGGAGAAGCGCCGGAACCAAGCCGCCATCCGCTCGCGGGCGGTCAAATGCCAGACGTAGTGCCAGAGAGAGTATCCACAGGCAAATCATCACGAAGCTGACGCCGACGAGCCGGGCCGCGAGCGGCGCGCGGGGCGGCGGATCGACGATCAGAACCGTGGAAAACGCGCCGATCGCGATCGCGCAGAATCCGATGAACGATGCAATGGGCAACCGAACAGCCCAGTGCCGCATGTTCGACGCTTTAGAGAGTTCATCAGAGCCGTCCATTCGATCCCATCATCAGGCGATGCCTGCGGCGAAGATGATGTTGTGAAGGGATGCGCGGCAACAATCGTCGAGCCGCTTGCGCCTGACCCGGCAAATATTGCCGCGCAGGTCGATGCAATCGAGCTCCGGAAATCGTCGCACCCGTACGACGTCGACGATGTTATCCGCCATCACGGCACCACGCCAGAACGCCGCGACGGCCGCTGCGAATCATCCACTCGATGCCGCGCGACATCGCGGAAGTCGCCGCGTACCCGTCGAAACGTCAAATTGATCCGCGCTCCGGCCACGCCGGCGCGTCGTGGCAACGCGTGCTGATAAAGCCTCTGCGTCGCCCCGGCCATGACCAGCACGCTCCCGTGCCCGAGCTGCAGCGACAACGCCGCGGCCCGTGTCGTGCGCGCACGCAGCCGAAACGTGCGCACCGCGCCGAAGCTCAGCGACGCGATGACCGGCTCCGGCCCGAGCTCGGGCTCGTCGTCGCTGTGCCAGCCCATCGCGTCGCGGCCGTCGCGGTAGAGGTTCGCGAGCACGCTGTTGAAGCGGAGGTCGTATCGCGCGGCGAGGTCGTCGCGAATCGCGGCGAGCGCCGGCGTCCACGGCTGCGGCGTGAAGCGCGCGCGCGAGTACGTGTAGACGGCGTCGGCGTCGCCAATCCAGCACGAGAGCCGCGGCGCGTCGACTTCGCGGCCGAACAGCTTCAGGCGATGCCGCTGCCACGGGATTTCGGCATGCAGCGCGGCCAACAGCGCATCGGCCTGCGCCGGCGTGTAGGCGTGCTCGGCGTAGCGGAGATCGGCGCCTTCGAGGTCGATCCGGCGCAACGCGGTAGCGGACGCGTCGGAGCCGCGGTGGAGCCCGGCGTCGGCCGACCGCTCGGTCGGGCCGTCGCCGGCGTACGGCTCCGGCTCGGCGCCACCGCCGCGCAACTCGTCGCCGGACTCGTCGCTCGCGCGCATGCGCCGATCATCGCACGCGGCCGTCTCGGCGGCGCGGCGGCGCGCATTGCCGCTCCCGCAGCGAACCCGGACAATCCGGCGAGGACGAATGCGAGCCGGGGCCAGCGATGAGCGAACGCGAAAGCATGGAGTACGACGTCGTCACGGTCGGCGCCGGGCCGGCCGGGCTCGCGTTCGCGATGCGGCTGAAGCAGCTGAAGCCGAATCTGCGCGTCTGCGTGCTCGAGAAGGCCTCGACGGTCGGCGCGCAGATCCTGTCGGGCGCGGTCATCGAGCCGCAGCCGCTGAACGAGCTGCTGCCGGAATGGGGCAGGAACCCGCCGCCGATCTGCGTGCCGGTCACGAAGGACGAGTTCTGGTGGCTGCGCGACGCGCAACGCGGCACGAAGTCGCCGCTGACGCCGCCGCCGATGCGCAACCACGGCAACGTCATCGTCTCGCTCGGCGCGTTGTGCGCATGGCTCGCGCCGCAGGCCGAGGCGCTCGGCGTCGAGATCTACGCCGGCTTCGCCGCGGCGGAGACGCTGCACGACGAGTCCGGTGCGGTCGCGGGCGTGCGCATCGGCGACATGGGCGTCGCCAAGGACGGCTCGCCGAAGCCCGGCTACACGCCCGGCATCGACATCAAGGCGCCGCTGACCGTGCTCGCCGAAGGCTGCCGCGGCCATCTGACCAAACGACTGATCGCGAAGTACGCACTCGACGCCGACAGCGATCCGCAGACCTACGGCATCGGCATCAAGGAGCTCTGGCAGCTGCCGTCGGGCCGCGTCGAGCCGGGCAAGGTCGTGCACACGTTCGGCTGGCCGCTGGACGCGGCGACGTACGGCGGCAGCTTCCTCTATCACCTCGACGGCGACCGCGTCGCGATCGGCTTCGTGACCGGGCTCGACTATCGCGACCCGACGCTTTCGCCGTTCGAGGCGTTCCAGCAGCTCAAGCACCACGCGACGATCAAACCGCTGCTCGAGGGCGGACGGATCGTCTCGGCCGGCGCGCGCGCGCTGGTCGAGGGCGGCTATCAGTCGCTGCCGAAATGCGAGATGCCGGGCGCGCTCCTGATCGGCGACGCGGCGG
>DASWPR010000040.1:0-9585 GCA_036398455.1 Dokdonella sp. | reverse complement strand
GGACGGCGGCGGTCCAGCGATCGATCCATTTATTGGCGTCCTCGTATTGCGCCATGGTGCCATCGAGGAAGAGCTGCTCCCTCGCGCTCAATCGATCCCGGTTCGCCTGCGCGGACTGAAGACTCGCATAGGCTGCCTTGGCGTCGTTGAGATAGGCGTTCTGTATCGTGCTCTGCCGGCTCCACGCCAGGGCGAATTTCGGGTCCAGCCGCAGCGCCTCCTGCAAAAGCGGCAGCGCATCGTTGACCTTGCCCTTGCCTTGCTCGATTTCCGCCTTGCCGAGCGCTCGCAGTGCCTCGAGGTTGCTCGTGGTGATCTGCGCCAGGGGTGCCGAGGTATTGCCGATCGCCGCCAGCGATTCGCCGAGTCGGCCGCGCATTTTCTTCAGCAGATCGTCCATGCTCGGCAGCACGGATTCTTCGCCGACGCCGTCGACCGAGTCGCTGTAGACCGAGGTCTGCGTCGTCGGATCGACCACTTCGGCAGTCAGGCGCACGCGGCCGCCGACTTCGGCAATCGTCGGCAGGATCAGCGCGCGCGCACTCTCGCGAATCGCGACTTCCGAACCCGTCGTGCGGTCGAGCACGGTTGCCGCCGGATCGCGCTCCATGCGCTTCAGCGCTGCGCGTACCTGCAGCTCGGGCAGCACGTTGACGTAGCGCGACTGCTCCAGGCCGACGCGGAACGCGGTCTGCAAGGATTCGTCGAAGACCTTCTGGCTGGTCAAATTCTTGAGGCTGCCGACCACGACCCAGTCGCGATTCGCAAATGCGATCGCCGGTGCGGGCTGCAACAGATACCAAAGCGGAATCGCGAGCGCGGCGAGCAGCAGTACGCTCTCGATCACGACCGTTGCCGGCCGTCGCCAGAACGGCACTTCGCGATGCGCCTTGCCCGACCACGGCGGCGGCTTCAGCGGCGCGAAGCCTTCCTCGCCGACCTCGAACACCGGCACCGGATCGGGCACGCCCTTGAAGCGGTAGCGCCCGTGCGTGCGCCAGCGCACGCGCGCGAGCTGCGCGCCGAGTTCGCCCTGCGCGCGATGCGCGATGTCGTAGGCGACGCCGGACAGCAGGATCTGGTCCGGCAGCGCCAGCTGCATCAGACGCGCGGCAACCGGCTTGACCAGACCTTCGACTTCGGTCGGCTTGGCGCCCTTCTGCACGTCCTGCGCCAGGTTGTCCCACACCACCACTTCGCCGACGTGGATGCCGAAGCGCGCGGCGAGCGGGATCTTCTCGGCCGTGTTGAGCGCGGCGATGTCGCGCAGGTAGGCGAGTGCGAACGCGACGGCCTGGATCGGCCGTTCGAACATCAGCAGGAAACCGTCGGTCTTGTCGATCTCGCGGCCGCCGTGCTCCTGCATCAATGCACGCGCAAGCCGATCGTGCCGGCGGAACAGTTCGGCCGCGCGCTGGTCGCCAAGACGCTCGACCAGGGCGGTCGAATCGACCAGATCGCACACGACGAGCGTGCGCAGAACCGCCGTCGCATGGCCTGCGGCGCTGTCGACACCTTCGATCGGTACGGCTGCGGTCACGCTCGGCGCTCCCCCCTGGGCTGGCCTTCGGAGGATTTTGCTATGTCTGACGCGGCCTCGCCAGCACAATCGGCGCCGCGGCCGGATGCCGCCCTAGGCGACGGGCCAGACCGCCCCGAGCGGGTCGAACTCGACTTCCGTGCGTTCGGGCGCGCGGATGCCGAAGCCGCAGACCGCCAGCGGACCCTCCTCGAGCGGATCCAGGCCGAACGCTTCCTCGATATCCACTTCGTTGATCGCCGCAGTGATGAACGCGCCGAGGCCGAGTTCGGTGGCGGCGAGGTAGAGCGTCTGCGACAGGTGGCCGACATCGAGGATCAGCGCGCGATACGCCTTGGCGTGATTGCGGTACTTCCAGAAATTGCGCACGAAACGACTGGTCGGCATGACCATCACGTGGGCGTCGACGAAATAGGCCTGCGCGGCGACGAAGCGCTTGGCGAGCGCGGCGGCCTCGTCGGCGTGCAAGGGCTTGATCGATTCCAGGGCGTGGTCGAGCGGATGGTAGTGATACAGACCGGCGGCAATATCCTCGACGCGCTGAACCAGCACGTAGGCGCCCGTTGCGTGAAGACCGCCCGCCGAAGGAACGCCTTTTTTCAGCAGGCGCAGTCCCGGCGCATAGTCGTCGGCCGCACGTGCACCGAACACGCGATACAGCACAGCAGAAAACGACGCCAGCGACAGCGTTCGTGCGGCATCGAAATTACGGCACGTCACCCGGCGATCGAGCAGGTCGCCGAACGGCGACTTCTGCGCGAGGGGCAGTGGCCAACGGGGTCCGGCATGCTCGCGTACCGTCGATGGCGCGACGCCCAGGCGTTCCACGGGGTTGTCGTCGAACTCGCCGGCGAACTTCTGTTCGACCGCTTCGGTATCGACGCCTCGCCAGCGCGATGAGTAGTGCATCGCCGCCGCCGGCGCACGCCAATGGGTGTCGCGCAGCACGCGGTCGCGCGCGTCGAGTTCGCTGCCTTCGAGGACCAGCAGCTGCTTGTCCACCAGCGCCTGCAAAACCTCGGGCGGGTGGCGCAGCGAGAGTTCGTCCAGCGCGCACCAGCGTGAAGGCGAGAGCAGGCAGACCACGGCGGTCTCGCGCTCCGTCAAGGCAAGGCCGGCCTCCAGCTGGGGGGCGATCGCGATCGTTTCGATGCGCGGCAGCAGCCCGCTGCCGCCGGCGGCGATCAAGGTGAAATCGAAGTCGAGGCGCTCGCGAGGTTCCAGCATCAACAATGCGCAGCGGCGCAGGCGCATCCGGCATTCCATACAAGGGCACTGCGACGAGCATGCCATACCCGGCCGGGCCTGCGCGCGCGGCCCGATCGATCCGGCCATGCTGCAACAATTTGGGTTACGCTTAGCCGCATTCCGTCAATCTGTGAAGGTGCAGTATGAGCGACGCAACACTGACGAACGAGCAATGCGCAACGCTGATCCGCGAACTCGCCACCAATGACGAGTTCCGCAAGCGCTACGAGGACAAGCCGGCGGCCGCCCTGGTCGAGCTCGGCGTCCCGTACCACACCGTCGTCAACCTGAGCGCCGCCTGCCTCGCTCCGCGCAGACTGGCCGACAAGGACGTCTTCGTCGCAGCCCAGAAAGAACTCAGCGCGGAAGCGTTGAGTGCCTATCAGTCGATGAAGGCGCCTCTGGCGCGCATCGGCCGCAGCGACAGCTGAGCATCGGCTGGCAAGGTCTTCGCCGACGACCTTGCCGATTCCCGCCGTATCAGAAAATCCGTTCGTGGCCCGAGGCGCGGCGAGTCGTCTGCGCTCAGAGTTCGGCGTCGAGTTTGGCGAGCCGCGGCGTGACGAAACCGACTCCCTTGGAATCAGGCCAGGCCTGCCGGAACGCCGCCAGCGAGCGGCGTGACTGCTCCTTGTTGCCCAGCGCCAGGGAGATTTCGGCCGCCTCCAACAGGGCGAGGTCGGACTGGACGACGTTGAACGGACGGGCGAACCAATCGGCGTTGTATTCCGTGTAGGCGCGTCCGCGATGGCTCGACAGCCATTGCGCCTGGGTCAGCGCGTTCGCGCGATCGCCTTGCGCCAGATACGCATGCATCAATGCAATGTGCGTCACGAACAGCTCGGTGCCATCCAGTGGCTGCTGCAGCAGCAGGCGGACCGCTTCAGCCGGGTCGCCGCCGGCGCGTTCGGTCTCCGCTTGCGCCACGGCAAGCATGCGCGAGATGACAGGATAGGTGCCGTCGCGCATTTCGGGCCCGGCATGCGCGAGCGCCGAGCGCGCGAGCGCCGTATCTCCGTTTGCGGCGGCCAGATAGGCCGCGAACAGCACATGAAACATCGTCTCCGAACGTTCGATGTGCGCTTCCTGGCCGAGCGCTGCCACCTCGCCCTCGAGGAAGCTTCCGATCTGCCCAGCGCTGCCCGGCAGGGGATTCGTCATCGATTGCAAACTGACTTCGACGCCGCGCAGATGGCGCGCGGTGCGCGGCTTGCCCGGGCCCAAGTCGGCTTTTTCCCGCTGCAGCAGGTTCCAGGCATCGCTCCAATGACCCTGATCGGCAGCGAAAGCGATGCGAAGATTCTTCGAGCTGGCGTCCTCGTCCTCGACATTGGAAGGCTGGCGCTGCGCGAGCGTCGAGGCGACTTTGTCGAACCGACGCTGCGCGGCATAGGCAGCCGCCTGCAATTCCGATCTCGGCAATCCGAGTTCGATCGCGCGGGAGAAGTGCCGCAGCGCATCGGCATACGCTTCCTGCCCGAGGTAGAGCGTGCCGAGGATGAACTCGCGTACCTGCGGATTGGGATTCTGCTGCGAATTCCCGCTTTCCAGCGCCTTGATGGCCGGCTCGTATTGATTGCCATACTGCCACGCGTAGTAGCCGTAGAGACCGCTCGCCGTGAGGAAATCGGGATACAGCTCGGACAGGAGCTTGAACTTTGCCAGCGCGGTCGATGGCGCATCGAATAGTGCCTGCGACGCTTCGATATAGAGCGCGTCGCGCGTCGTCAGCTTGTCCTTCGCCGCCGCCGCCTTGCTGATCTCGCGGTAGGCCGCTTCGGTCTGGTCATTGTTGCTGTAGATGCCGGCGATCGCGGCGTGTGCGAGGGCGAAGTCGGGGTCGAGGGTCGTCGCCCGCTGGAAGAATGCGAGCGCTTCCTTGTTCTTGTCCGTTGCGTAGGCCTTGAGCCCCAGTGAATAGGCGCGCAGCGCCTCCAGATCCTTCGTCGTCGCCTTCTCCAACGGCTTGGACTCGTTCGACACCGTCGCCAGGGCCTCTCCCAGTCGAACGCGCAATTGCTGGTTGACCTTGTCCAGCGACGGCAGCACGGATGCCTCGCCGATGCCGTCGGCAGACTCCGAATACACCGTCGTCTGCGTTTGCGGGTCCACTACTTCGGCCGTCACGCGGACGCGGCCGCCGATTTCAGCGACGGTGGGCAGGATGAGCGCACGCGCGCCATCGCGAATCGCGATTTCCGAACCCACGATCCGGTCGATGTGGGTCTGCTCCGGATCCCGCTGCATCAGCTTGATGGTTTCGCGCGTCCTCAGATCGGACTGCACGTTGACATAGCGCGATTGTTCTAGACCAATACGAAACGCCGCCTGCAGCGAGTCGTTGAAACCCGCATCCGTGGTCAGGTTCTTCAAATCCCCCACCACCACCCAGTCGCGATTCGCGAACGCAATCGCCGGCGCCGGCTTGAACACGTACCAGAGCGGGATCGCGACCAGCGCGAGCAGCAGCATTCCTTCGACGACGACAGTCGCCGGGCGGCGCCAGAACGGCACTTCGCGATGCGCCTTGCCGGACCACGGCGGCGGCTTCAGCGGCGCATGGCCTTCCTCGCCGACCTCGAACACCGGGATCGGATCGGGAATGCCCTTGAAGCGGTAGCGCCCGTGCGTGCGCCAGCGCACCGTCGCCAGGCGTTCGCCGAGTTCGCCCTGGGCGCGATGCGCGAGCGAATAGGCGACGCCGGAAAGCAGGATCTGCCCCGGCAGCGCGAGCTGCATCAGGCGCGAGGTGATCGGCTTGACCAGGCCTTCGACCTCGGTGAGCTTGGCGCCCTTGGCAATGTCGTCGGGCGTGTTTTCCCAGGTCAGCACGTCGCCGACATGGATGCCGACGCGCGCGCCCAGCGCGGTCTTTTCGTTCGCGTTGAGTTCGCGCAGGCCGCGCTGGTAGTCGAGGGCGAACGCGACGGCCTGGATCGGGCGGTCGAACATCGCGAGGAAACCGTCGGTCTTGTCGATCTCGCGGCCGCCGCGCGCCGGCAGCAGGGCGCGCACGACGCGATCGTGCTTGCGGATGAGTTCGGCCGCGCGCTGATCGCCCAGGCGTTCCACCAGCGCCGTGGAATCGACGAGGTCGCACAGCACCAGGGTACGCAGCAGCGGTACGGTCGCCGCTGCCGATGCAGGCATTGCGGATTGTGTGAGTGCGTTCATGACCCGACCGCTCGTCTGCGCGCTGGCGTCCGCCGCGGGCACCATCGTCTCACAAGTCCATGCCGGAAGCTGCGCAGGGACCCGGACCCTTCCGGTTACGACCCAATGCGTGCAACCCTGACAGTCCGGCGCCCGACACACCCTGACGCCACGCGCAGATGTCGCCGCTGCTTAGACGCCGATCCCCAGTTTGATGTCGAAACCGTCGCCGCCGCGGCCCTTGGCTTCGTACAGCGAGGCGTCGGCGTCGCTGTACCAGATCGCCCAATCGGAGCCGTCGGTGCACTGCGCGCCGCCGATGCTGACCGTGACGACGAGACCGTCGTTGCAGCCGGGAAAGCGCAGCGAATGCACCGCCGCGATGATCTGCGTGGCGCGCGCGCGCAATTCTTCCTCGCCGGTGACCTGCATCAGCAGCGCGAATTCGTCGCCGCCCAGACGGCACGGCAGATCGCTCGACGAGGCCGCGTTCTGCACCTCCTCGGCAATCGCTCGCAGGACCTGGTCGCCGACCAGGTGGCCGCACTGGTCGTTGATCTGCTTGAAGCGGTCGAGGTCGACCAGCAGCAGGCCGAGCACCGTGCCCGGCAGGCGCTGTTCGCCGAGACGCTCGAGAAACATGTAGAGGCCGCGGCGGTTGCACAGGCCGGTGAGTTCGTCGGTCTGCACCAGACGTTGCGCCGTGGACAGCTGCGTGCGTGTCTGGCGCAGCGAATCCAGCGTGACCATCAGGTCTTCGTTGCGGCGCTTGAGGCTCTGGATCAGCTGCTGTTCGCTGGCGACCAGATACGAGAACGAGCGGCGCATGAACTGCGCCAGCAGGCGCGGTTCGGTCGCGATCAGGTCCTCGAAGATGTCGTTTTCGACGATCCGCAAGGTCGTCGGCGCCAGGGCGGCGGCGTTGGCCACCCGCGTATGGCTGCCGATGAACAGCACGAGTTCGCCGAAGAATTCGCGTGGGCCGATCAGCTTGTCGGGCAGGCCATCGCCGAATTCGAGCTGGACCTGGCCGGATTCGACGATGAACATGCTGCGGCCGAGTTCGCCGCGGCGGAAGATGATCTCGCCCGGCTTCACGTCGCGGCGCTGGCCGGCCTTGGCGAAAAGGGCGCACTCGGCGTCGGACAACTGGCGCGGCAGCAGCGCAGCGCGCGAAGACGCCGCGGGTTCCGCAATCCTGTCGGCCGGTTCTGCCTTGACGCTGGACACGTGAACCCCCACCGCCCGGTTAGACCTTTGATAGTAACTCATATGGCCGCCGCGCTCATGTCCCTGCGCGCACATGCTTATGAACACCCACGGGGGCCGGCGGGGCGCCCCGCCGGCCCCCGCAGCCACCACCCGGCCCTGCCGGCGCGATTGCCGCAAGCCGAGCGATTTTCGCGCCACGCCGTGCGGCTCCGGCGGTACATCGAACAGGCCGCTCCCTATGCTGCAGGTGCGGTTCGGTTTCACGCGACGCTGCGCGCTCCGAGCCGTCCTGGGACGCTATGCCGCATATGGCAGCCCCCAGCAGCGCCGGCATCGGAGCAGTTGAACCCGGCGGCGACCCCTGGTCGCCGGATCACGACCTCTCCCTCAGGCCTGTTCCGATGCCGGTGGGCTGCGCAGCGGCATCCACCGAGGGTTCCTGCGGCCGGCCTCGCAAGACCCTGCCGGCGGTCGAGGACATCCCTGCCGCGGCAAGGATGCCCCCGCGCAGAACCCGCGCAGAAGTGGCTTACGCCGCCTGCGATTTCTTGTCGCCGTGGAACTGCTCTTCCTCGGTCGAGCCCTTCAGCGCCGTCGTCGAGGACTGGCCCTGCTGGATCGCCTGCGTGACCGCGTCGAAATAACCGGTGCCGACCTCGCGCTGATGTTTGACCGCGGTGAAGCCGCGCTCGGCTGCCGCGAATTCGGCTTCCTGCAGCTCGACGAACGCGCTCATCTGGTTGCGCGCGTAGCCGTAGGCGAGGTTGAACATCGAGTAGTTAAGCGCATGGAAGCCGGCCAGCGTGATGAACTGGAACTTGTAGCCGTAGCCGGCCAGTTCCTTCTGGAACCTGGCGATGGTGGCGTCGTCGAGATTCTTCTTCCAGTTGAAGCTCGGGCTGCAGTTGTAGGCGAGCATCTTGCCCGGGAATTTCGCATGGATCGCCTCGGCGAACTTGCGCGCAAAGGCCAGATCCGGCTTGCCGGTTTCGCACCAGACCAGGTCCGCGTACGGCGCGTAGGCCAGGCCGCGGCTGATCGCCTGGTCGAGGCCGTTGCGCGTCTTGTAGAAGCCTTCGACCGTGCGCTCGCCGGTGGTGAACGGCTGGTCGTTCGCATCGACATCGCTGGTCAGCAGGTCTGCCGCTTCGGCATCCGTGCGCGCCACGACCAGGGTCGGCACGCCGAGCACGTCGGCGGCCAGACGCGCGGCGTTGAGCTTCTCGACCGCCTCGCGTGTCGGCACCAGCACCTTGCCGCCCATGTGGCCGCACTTCTTCACGCTGGCCAGCTGATCTTCGAAATGCACGCCGGCCGCGCCCGCTTCGATCATCGCCTTCATCAGTTCGAACGCGTTCAACACGCCGCCGAAACCGGCTTCGGCATCGGCCACGATCGGCTGCAGATAATCGATGCTGTCGTCGCCTTCGGCGTGGTTGAGCTGATCCGCGCGCAGCAATGCGTTGTTGATGCGCTTGACCACCGCGGGCACCGAGTCGGCCGGATAGAGCGACTGGTCCGGATACATCTGGCCGGCGAGGTTCGCATCGGCCGCGACCTGCCAGCCGCTGAGATAGATCGCCTTGAGCCCGGCCTTGACCTGCTGCATCGCCTGGTTGCCGGTCAGCGCGCCGAGCGCATTGACGAACGGTTCCTTGTGCAGCGACGTCCACAGTTTCTCCGCGCCGATGCGCGCGAGCGAATGTTCGATGTGCACGGTGCCGCGCAGGCGTACGACGTCCTCGGCCGTGTAGTTGCGCGTGATGCCGGTCCAGCGCGCGTTGTTGCTCCAGTCCAGCTTGATCTGTTCGGCCGTGGGCAGCGTGGGTTTCATGAAGTGCCTCGTTGTGCGGTAAAGGTCGGGTTGAGGGGAGACCGTGCCGGGCTGCTCAGGGCAGCTGCGGATAGGCGGCCAGGGTGAGGAAATCGGCGAGTTCGCCGGCATGGGTCAGCTCGGCCAGCAGATCGGCGGCGGCGCCGACTTTCGACTGTCCGGGCATCGGCGTAGCGGCCAGCGTGGCGCGGGCCTGGCTGAGCGCCGCATCGAAGGCGGCGAAGTCGATCGCGCCGCCGTCGTCGAACGTCAGTCCGCCGCGGTGCAGCCACTGCCACAACTGCGCACGCGAGATCTCGGCGGTGGCCGCGTCTTCCATCAAATGATGGATGGGCACGCAGCCGAGGCCGTCGATCCACGCGGCGAGATAGCGCAGGCAGACCTCGACGTTGCCGGCGAAGCCCGCGCGCGTGATCGTGCCCGCGCTCGCGGCGAGCAGGGCATCGCGATCGGCCACGACGTCGGCGCGTGCGACCTGCAGCTGGTTCGGCGTCGGCATGTACTGGTCGAAGATCGCCTGCGCGATCGGCACCAGCGCCGGGTGCGCGACCCAGGTGCCGTCGTGGCCGGCCTGCACTTCGCGCAGCTTGTCCGCGCG
>DASWPR010000039.1:0-5591 GCA_036398455.1 Dokdonella sp. | reverse complement strand
TTTCGCCCATCCGGGCCATTCTCCCTCATTGCCGACACGGTCAGGCATGCCGCCGATAGACCGCGCCGTGCACAAATAGTTTCATCGAATCGCGGCCAGTGACATGGGGCTCGGCCGCAGACCGCTCAAGCACGCGTCGGTGGCGACTCCCGCCGGCCGCCCAGCAGACGCTCACGTTCCAGCAGCAGGTTTTCGAAGCTCGCCGGCGGCAGCGGCCGGCAGAACAGGAACCCCTGCAGCACGTCGCAGCCCTGCTCGCGCAGGAAATCCAGATGCTGTTCGATCTCCACGCCCTCCGCAACGACCACGCGGTTCAGATTGTGCGCCATCGAGATCGTCGCCTGCACGATCGCCTCGTCGTCCGGGTCGACGCCGATGTTGCGCACGAAGGCCTGGTCGATCTTGATGCGGTCGGCGGGGAAGCGCTTGATGTAGTCGAGCGAGGACTGCCCGGTGCCGAAATCGTCGATCGAAATGCTGCAGCCGACTTCGCGCAGCGCGTGCAGCGTCTCGATCAGATTCGGGATCGATTTCATGCTGATGCTCTCGGTCACCTCGAGTTCCAGCAGGTGCGCATCCATGCCGACGTCCTGCAGCACTGCCGCGACGCGCTGCACCAGGCTCGGCTGGCGCAGCTGCAGCGGCGACAGGTTGACACCGATGCGCAGCGGCAGGCCGAACCGCTCCTGCCAGCGCCGCGCATCGCGACAGGCCGCGCGCAGCACCCATTCGCCGATCGGAATGATCAGGCCGGACTCCTCCGCCAGCGGGATGAAAAAACCCGGGCTGATCATGCCGAGCTCGGGATGTTCCCAGCGGATCAGCGCCTCCATGCCGACGATGTCTTCGCTCTGCCCGTCGATCTGCGGCTGATAGAACACGCGCAGCTCGCCGTTCTTTTCCGCCTGACGCAGCTTGGCCTCCAGCGCGAGCCGCTGCTGGTGCGATTCCTCCGGCACGGCGACATAGACCTGGAAATTGTTGCGCCCCATGCCCTTGGCCGAATACATCGCGACGTCGGCGTGCTTGAGCAGGCGTTCGGCGTCGTTCGCATCGTCCGGATAAAAGCTGACGCCGAGCGAGGCGGTGATGTTGAGTTCGAGACCGCCGGCCAGCGCCAGCGGCACTTCCATCGCGCGCACGATCTTCTCGGCAATGCGCACGACGTCCTCGCGCTGCACGATGTGACGCAGAATCAGCGTGAATTCGTCGCCGGCATAGCGGGCCACGGTGTCGGAGGCACGCACACTGCCGCGCAGGCGCTTGGCGACCGCGGCCAGCACCTGGTCGCCGACCGCATGGCCGAGCGAATCGTTGATGTTCTTGAAGCGATCGAGGTCGACGAACACGACGGCGAACATTTCGCTGGTGCGATGGCCCTCGTGGATCGCCGAATTCAAGCGGTCATTGAACAGCAGCCGGTTGGGCAGGCCGGTCAGCGGATCCTGCAGGCCGATTGCGCGGCCCTGCTCGCGTGCGTGGCGCAGTTCCAGTTCCAGCGTCAGCGCATGCGCGACCACGCGCAGGCCGTCGAGGGCGGCGCGGTCGTCGCCGAGTGCTTCGCGGCGCGCGACCAGCAGGGCGCCGAGCTGGATCTGCCGCTCGCCCACCAGCGGTATGCCGACCAGGCACTCAAAGTGGCGGCCACGCACGAACGCATCGTCGCCGGAGTCGCGCCACGCACCGGCGGGCTGCACGATCTCCTGGCCGGCCAGCACGCGCCGCAGACTTGCCTCGCGCAGCGGGTCGGGCACGCCGTCGGTCGGACCAAAGCGGTGATACACCAGCAGCGGCTGTGCATCGACCGCCTGTTCCGGCGGCAACTCCACGAGGGCCGCGAAATCCAGTGCGAGCCAGTCGATCAGCGTGCGCATCGCGGTGCCGACGCCCTCCTCGCCTGCGCCGGCTCGCGCGAAGCGGCCGAGCGCGGCGAAGGCCTGCTGGTAGCGGCCGAGTTCGCCGAGTTCGCGAAACACATAGAAATGCACCAGCCGGCCATCCTGCACGGCCAGCCGTACGTGAATATCCACCGCGTACGTGCTGCCGTCCGCGCGCGGCTTGCGGCCACGCCACTGCGCGCTGCCCTCGTGGGCGAGCTTGATGTTGACGTCGGCGCGCCGCTCGGGCGACAGCGCCGCGTCGAAATCCTCGATGTGCCCGGCCAGCACCTGCGCGCGCGAGTAGCCCGAGTGCTGCACGAAGGTCGTGTTGACGTCGACGATGCGGCCGTCGGCGGGATCGACCACGATCAGCTCGTCGAGACTGCCGTCGAAGGCGAACTGATAACGGTCGCCGCCCGGCGCAACCGTCGCGCCGCGCTGCGCATGCACGCGCGAAGCAAGTGCCGGACGCAGCAGCGCCGCGGCCGCATCGGCGTCGGCCGGTCGCGCGATCCATTCGATGACGCCCGCCGGTTTGCCGCCGCGACGCCAGCGCGAGGCCGCGCGTGCGTCGGCCAGCACGCCGATGATCGGCACCGGCGCGGTCGGGCGGTATTGGCGCAGCTCGCTGCACAGCGTCAGCGCATCGGCCGCTTCGTCGTGGAATTCGAGCAGCACCAGATCGATCTGCGGGTCCTGCTCGAGGAACGCGCGCGCCTGGGCAAGGTCGCGCGCCGAATAGATCGCGTCGAAGCCCTGCACGTCCAGGGCATCGAACAGAATGCGCCGATCGTCGCGCCCGGCGGCCACGATCAGCACCGCGCCGCGGTTTTCCGATGCCATGGTCACTTGATCCAGCGGCCGTCGCGCAAGCGCATCCGCGGCTGCTTGTCGTCGTCCACGGCGAGCCGCTCGAACATGCCGTCCAGTTCATCGGGCAGCTCGAAGGCGCTGCTGACGAAGACGAGTTTGCGCTCGTTCGCGCCCTGCATTCGCGATATCCGTCGCAGCAGCACGGTGTCGGCCGACTTCAGGTACGCCGCTAAGTCGATGAACAGGTAGATGCCGAAATGCATGCTCTGCAGCACATAGCGCAGGGCGTCGGTGATGCGCTTGGAGCCGGGCACGTGCAGTCCGCTTTCGCGCAGCGAGGCGATGCCGGCATCCGGTTCCCAGGCATATACGGCAGTGCCGCTGCGCAGCGCCAGCATGCGCATGTGCGCGAGCGTCTCGTCGACGTTCGACGTCTCCAGCGCAATCAGATGCTGCGGCGACTGCACGATGCGATCGAGCAGTTTCTGCGTCAGCGGCGACTCGGATTTGCTCTGTGCCACAGGCCCCCTTGCCGGCCGCATTGACCCGGCGCACGGCTTGCCGGGATTATAGCCATCCCCTCGCCGCTTCCCGGAGCCGGTCATGTTCGAAGGCCTGCGTTTCCAGCACTGGCATCCCGCCCAAGGTGACGACGGCATCGTGGTGCTCGCGCTGAATCGCGCCGGCAGTTCGGTCAATGCGCTGTCGCGCGCAGTCCTGGACGAATTGGCCGAGATCGTCGAACGTCTTTCGTTCGAACCGCCGAAAGGCGTGATCATCCGCTCGAGCAAGGCGGCCGGCTTCGTCGTCGGTGCCGATCTGAAGGAATTCGCCGGCTACGAGAAAGGCGGCGGCGTGCTCGACGCTATCGAAAACGGGCAGCGCGTGTTCCAGCAGCTGGCACGTCTGCGCTGTCCGACGGTTGCCGCGATCCATGGCCACTGCATGGGCGGCGGCACTGAAATGGCGCTGGCCTGCCGCTACCGCGTCGCCTCACGCGATCCATCCACGCGCATCGGCCTGCCCGAGGTCAAGCTCGGCATCTTCCCGGGCTGGGGCGGCACGGCGCGCCTGCCGCGCCTGATCGGCGCACCGGCGGCGCTGGAGCTGATGCTGACCGGACGCGCCGCCTCGGCCGAGAATGCGAAGGCGATCGGACTGGTCGATGCACTGACCTCGCCGGATCTGCTGGTCGAAACCGCCAAGGAAATGATCCGTCATCCGCGCAAGCGGCCGCTGCTGCAGCGCGCGACCGCGTGGATGACCAACACCTGGCTGGCACGGCAGGCGCTGGCGCCGATGCTGCTCAAGCAGACGGCGGCAAAGGCGCGCAAGGAACACTATCCGGCGCCGTTCGCGCTGATCGAGGTGTGGCGACGCGGCGGCTCCAGCGTTACGCAGCGCCTGAAACTCGAGGCGCGCGGCGTCGCCAGGCTCGCCGCGACGCCGACCGCACGCAACCTGATCCGGGTGTTCTTCCTGCAGGAACGCCTGAAGGCGCTGGCCGGCGGCGCCGAACACGGCATCCAGCACGTGCATGTGGTGGGGGCCGGCGTCATGGGCGGCGACATCGCGGCCTGGTGCGCCCTGCGCGGCTTCGAGGTGACGCTGCAGGATCGCGAGATGAAGTACGTGCAGCCGGCGCTGGACCGCGCGAAGGAGATGTTCGCGAAGAAACTGAAGACGCCCGAGCGCATCGACCCGGCACTGGCGCGGCTGAAGGCCGATGTCGAAGGCCGCGGCATCGCCGCAGCCGACCTGGTGATCGAGGCGATCTTCGAGAATCTCGAGGCCAAGCAGGCGCTGTACCGGCAGGCCGAGCCTTCGCTTAAAACCGATGCGCTGCTGGCGACGAACACATCGAGCATCCCGCTCGACGAGCTGCGCACGGCGGTGGCCGCTCCCGGCCGCTTCCTCGGCCTGCACTACTTCAATCCGGTCGCGCTGATGCCGCTGATCGAGATCGTGCGCCACGACCAGCTGGACGCTGCCAACGAAAAACGCGCGCTGGCCTTCTGCAAGGCGATCGACAAGCTGCCGGTGCCGGTCGCCGGCACGCCGGGCTTCCTGGTCAACCGCATCCTGATGCCCTACATGCTCGAGGCCGCGCGCGCGCACAGCGAAGGCATTCCCGGCCCGGTCATCGACAAGGCGGCGAAGAAATTCGGCATGCCGATGGGACCGATCGAGCTGATCGACACGGTCGGCCTCGACGTCGCCGCCTCGGTCGGCAAGGAACTCGGCCCCTTTCTCGGCCTGGATATTCCGCCCGGCCTGGCCGAACTCGTCGCCAGCGGCAAACGCGGCAAGAAAGACGGCCAGGGCTTTTACACCTGGGAGAACGGCAAGCCGAAGAAGCCCGAGGTCGACCCGAACTATGTCGCGCCGGCCGATCTCGAGGACCGCCTGATCCTGCCCCTGCTCAACGAAGCGGTCGCCTGCCTCGCCGACAAGATCGTCGACGATGCCGATCTGCTCGACGCCGGGGTGATCTTCGGTACCGGCTTCGCGCCGTTCCGCGGCGGTCCGATCCAGTACGTGCGCGACACCGGCGCCGACGGCTTGAAGAAACAGCTGGACGCGCTGGCGCAGACCTATGGCGATCGGTTCAAGGCACGACCGGGTTGGGACAATCCCGCCATTCGCCAGTAACGGCGATCTCCGCAGGGAATCCAGCGATGGCTCGGGCAAGACCTCATCAATGGCTGCCGCCGTCGTCGCCGGCCTCGTCGGTTGCCAATCCCCGATGCCTTCGCGACCGGCTTCGTTCCAGACGGCGACGAACGGCGAGCTCGTGCATGTCGCCTCCGGTTTTTCTTTTCCAGTCGCGGTAGGCGATTTCAAGCGCGACCTGACAGCGCACTACGACGCCGCTGGAACGGATGTTTCCGCCGGCTA
>DASWPR010000038.1:0-2428 GCA_036398455.1 Dokdonella sp. | reverse complement strand
ATGCGTGCAACGCGCGAGGATTCCGGATGGAATACCGACGAGCCCGAGCCGACCAGCGCCGCCGCCAACAGCAGCATCGGGAAGGTGGATGCCTGCGACAGCAGGAGCAGGCCGGTCAGCGTGAAGCCCATGCCGACCGCCAGCGAATACGGCAGCGGCCGTTTATCCGTATAGATGCCCACGAAGGGCTGCAGCAGCGAGGCGGTGATCTGGAAGGTCAGCGTGATCAGGCCGATCTGGCCGAAATCCAGCTTGAACGAATCCTTCAGCAGCGGATAGATCGCCGGCAGCAGCGACTGGATCATGTCGTTGAGCAGGTGGCACACGCTCAGCATCGCCAGGATCGGAAAGGCGGTGCGCGCGGCGTCTTCGGCGGCCATGCGCCCGGCGCCGGGCAACTGCGGCAGGGCAGGAGCCGGCGCGGACGCGCTGGCGAGGGTCGATTCGGTGGCGAGCGGGTTGGCGGCGTTCATGGCGCGCAGTAGACACCCCGTGCACGCTGCCCGCATTATAGGCTAGGTCAACAATCTTCGAGATCGGGCCAATGCGCAATGTCCACGCGAGCAAGGCCGACACCCTGCCCGGCAACATCGTCGCGACGGCAAACGAGTATCCGGGCGGACACCGCGTACCGCGTCATCGCCATCGGCGCGGCCAGCTGCTGTATGCATCGACCGGCATCATGGTCGTCGGCACCGAAGCCGGCCGCTGGATCGTGCCGCCCGAGCGCGCGGTGTGGATTCCGGCCGGCGTCGCACACGAGGTCCATGCGCTGGTGCACGTGAGCACGCGCAGCGTCTATGTCGATCCTCTGCTCGGCAGCGCGCTGCCGACCGATTGCCGTGTCATCGCGATCTCGCCGCTGGTGCGCGAACTGCTGCTGGAAACCGCCGACCTGCCGCTCGATGCGGGCAAGGGCTCGCGCACCGACCTGATCCTCTCGCTGATCGTGCACGAGATCGAGCGCGCGCCGGTTTTGCCGCTGGACATCCCGTTTCCTGCCGACGCGCGCCTGGCCCGGCGCTGCCGCGCCTATCTGGAGCATCCCTCGCCGCACGAGACGATCGACGACTGGTGCGGCGACCTCGCGATGAGCCGGCGCACGTTCACGCGCCGCTTTCGCGCGGAGACCGGCGTCAGCTTCGCCAACTGGTGCCGCCAGGCGGCGATCTTCGCCGCGCTGCCGCGCCTGGCAGCCGGCGAGGCGATCACGCCGCTGGCGTTCGATCTGGGCTATGAGAGCGCTTCGGCGTTCGCGACGATGTTCAAGCGCGTGGTTGGCGTGCCGCCGAGCCGGTATCTGGCGGCGGCCTCTTAGCAGGTTGTGAAGTCGATCGGATTGGCGCGAAAGGCCGGATGCATTGGCCGGGCTGCAGGTGCGGGTGGGATAGAGATCAACATGCGCGTACACCCCGCGGCGGCGCTACAGCGTTCAATCAGGCAATTGGCGAAATCGCCGGCGCCGTCGCGGAACATGCGAACGGCCTGCCAGACCTGTTCGGCGCGCTCGACCAGCAATTCCTGGGTGCGCAGTACAGCTTCGAGTGCCGTGACGAGCTGTGCACGCTCGAGTTTGTAGCAGACGTCCAGAACCCAGGCCCGTTCGACCAGCGAGACCCGCGTGATGAGCGCTGGCTCGTCTGCGCTCAGCGCTTCGACGACGCGGCTCGCGCGCGCCGCCTGTGCGGCGTCGTTCTGCATGATGTAGCGCCCGAGGGCATTGCTATCAAGACCGATCATCGGGCGCCGGCACCGCGTTTGGCGATCACGGCATTCATCTGATCGATCGTGACGGCCTTCGCGGGCCGGCCGAACAGGCCTTTCAAGTCGCGTACCGAGCGGGTCGCGGCAATGAATTCATAGCGGCCGGGAGCTGCCTGCACGAACTCGACGCGATCGCCGGCCGCGACATTCAATGCCTCGCGCACGGCGATCGGGATCGTGATCCGGCCTTTGCGGATGAGTGTGGCGGTGCTCATGGAACTCTCCTTATCTGCAAGTAAGGACGGGGGATCCGACGCCGCGTCGCAAACGCCGCGCCCTGCGCTAGTCGCCGGGTTCCCGTTGCGCGCGCGCCGCCGTTTCGAGCAGCGCGTCGAGATCGGCGCGGCGCAGCAGATGTCCGCCGAGCAGCACGGCATCGATGCGGCGCGTGTTGCGGATATCGCGCATCGGGTCGGCGTCGAGCAGCACGAGGTCGGCCATCTTGCCGGTCGCGACCGAGCCGGCGGTCGAGGACATGCCGAGAAATTGCACGGGCGCGAGCGTCGCTGAGCGTAGCGCTTGTGTCGGCGTCAGCCCCGCGGCGACCAGCAGCTCAAGTTCCTCTTGCAGCGCGAAGCCTGGATAGATGCCCGGCATCGGCGCGTCGGTTCCGGCCAGGATCGTCACGCCGCTACGGTGGAACGCCGACACGATCCGGCGTGAG
>DASWPR010000037.1:0-16284 GCA_036398455.1 Dokdonella sp. | reverse complement strand
GTCCGGCCGAGGGTGCATTGAACGGCGTGTAGTCATGGATATCGTAGCCATCACGGGCGATGCCCTGATATTCCTTGCCGAAGACATGGCCATCCTGCGGGATATAGGCGCGTTCGAGCACCGTCTGCGTGGTGGTGTCGGTCGAGCGATAACCGCCATAGAGAACCTTGCGCAAGGCATCGATGCGCGAGGTGGTCACATAATTGAGGTAATCGCCGCTCCAGGACCCCGGGCACTTTTTGTTGGCGGTCGTTCCAGTCGGCGAAAAGATGCTGCCGTCAT
Source organism: Dokdonella sp. (assembly GCA_036398455.1). GTDB lineage: Bacteria > Pseudomonadota > Gammaproteobacteria > Xanthomonadales > Rhodanobacteraceae > Dokdonella_A. The sequence continues at coordinate 16,002 of DASWPR010000037.1, read as the reverse complement.
AGGAATAGCACTTGCCCGAATCGAAATAGCCGTAGTAGGTGATCGCCGGCTTGTAGCCGACATCCAGGGTGCCATCGGCATCGAGATCGGACGCATCGTTGTAGGCTGCGTTGAACAGCTTGTGGTCGCGGCCGACGACGAGCATGTTCAGCGGTGGCTGGCTGGTCGTCGTGAACAGCGGCTGCTGCGCAACCGGAATACCCGATGCCGCCTGCGCGGAATCGGCTCCGGCGAGGAACGCGAACAGTGCGCTGAACACGATGAGATGCATCTTGAACGAAACCATGAACCTTCCCCTCGGCTGAGCGCTTCAGCGCTCAATAGACATAGATTGTCTGGATGGTCGACCACGCAGCGGTACTTGCATCGCTGGTGGAGAGATCCTTCTGTTGCGCGGTAATGACGTAATAGCGCGGCTTGCGGCACTGATCCTCGCCCGTGGCGGAACCTTGTTTCTGCGGACACGCTCCGCCGCAGGCGTGAACGCCGAGTTCGAGCGTCGTCGGCGGCGCCGACGATCCGGAAACCGGGTATTCGTCCGGAGGTCCATTGGCAAGCCATGCACTCCATGGCCATACGTTGCCCGCGCCCAGTTCGACCGGCGCATTCGAAATCGTGTCATACGACGTCACGCAGTTGCTCGCGGTATCCCGGCCGGCCGCCATGCGCCCCTCGGCCCGTTCGAAGGCGAGCTGTTGCACGCGGAAACTGCCGGACATGCGTTCCTGCAAGACCGTCACCTGCGCTGCGGTAATGCCGAGCAGGGTCAGCAGGATGAGTACGATCAACGCGACAAAAAGGACCGCACCACGTTCGCGCTTCGGGCTGTGCCGGCGATACCGATCATGCTTCATGAGTTGAATATCCGGTTGCGCAACGCGACAGTTGTTTCATAGACCTGACGTACATATCCATCGTCCGCCGTCGGAACCGTCGCGCCGAGTACGGTATAAGTCCGCGCAGGTCCCGGCGCGACCGATGCCCTCTCCGGACTGCGAATCAGCATGCCGACGCGCACGCTGAGGACCTGGCGCCACGCGTTGTCGAGGCCAGGATCAGTGTTGCCACTCGCATTCTGGATATCGCCAGCACTCTGGTAGGCATCGATCTGTCCATCGCCCGTGTTATCGACGCCGAAGCTGAATTTCAGCGACTCGACGCCTTCCGCGAGTTCTTCCGAAGGGCCCAGGGTCGTTCCGCTGCGGTCGAAACGTCTCACGAACAATGACGTCACAGCCGGATTGCTGATGCTATCCGTCACGTAGAACGCATAGAATTCCGCACGGTGAATTTCAGCGTTCAACTGCAGTCCGCCCGTGCTGGCCGGGGGGGCGTTGAGGAACGCATTCGAGATGCGAAAATCCCACGGACATCCTCCCGCGCCGCAGTTGGTCACGGTCGGATCACGGTAGACATTCGGGTTGGTCGTTCCCTGCGCAGTCACGGTATTGCCAGTCAATGTGCCAGCGAATACGTCCACCGAACGGCAACTCTGCAACGCATACAACACTGAAGCACCACCGGTGCCCTGAAATACATCTGCCGCAGGATTGGCCACAGTAGCGTCGAGCTCGGTGCTGCCGTTGTTGGTCGCATTGATCGCCAGCGCGGGCACGCTGTCGTCGCCAAGCACGCGCAAGACCAGTACGTCCGTACCTGCTTTTGGAGCAGAGTCGAGCAGCCCGACTGGAACTGCTTCCGCTGCGAACGCCTGAATCGGCCGTTGGAATCGATACTTCGCGTCCACTGTGTCCCCACCGGGAACGGTAGCGCTGTACAGCGCGAGATGGTTGACGAAGCTGACCTGACTGATGCGCTCGCTATCCGAACCACAGCCCATGTAGCCAACCATTCGGAGCTGGCGTTGCAGATATTGCGTAGCGTAGCGACCGCTCTCCTGCACTCGCGACAGGCCTTCCTGAGTCTGGTAGGTGATGCGCGACGCGCTGAAAATCTGCACGATTCCGAGCGACAGCAGACCCGCGATAAGCAGGGCGACCATCAGCTCGATCAGCGAGAGTCCACGCTGAATGCTTCTTGGGGAAAATCCATTGCTCATCGTCGCCCTCACAGTCTTGCCACCACGACGAATACGCTCGAGTCGCCATCGACGCCGGCGCCCGAACCATTGCTGGTCCCATCGTCGGATGCGCCTGCGCCAAATCGGGCCGCATCGGCCACGCAATCTGCTCCACCCGCTGCCGCACCGGTTTCCAGGCGGGAATCGCTCCAGCGTATGCAAACGGCGACTTGATTCGTACCAGCGGGCAGGGGGGCGATCGCGCCAACGCCCTGCGGAAGTTCGCAACTGAGCAATTGCCGCCAGGCCGTTACATCGTCCGCCGGCGCCGCACCATCCGGCAAGGCAGGGCAGTCGTCGGCTGGAGCGTTGTAAGGATTGCTATAGAAACTACCGAGGTTGCCGCGATTGGCTCGCATGCTATCCAGCATCACGTTCGCCAGCGCAGTCGCCTGCGAACGGAAATTCGCGCTCTGATTGACCTTGATCGATTGGGCCTGCAGCACGGCGAGGCCAAGCATGCCGAAGCTGAAGATCAGGACCGCAATCAACACTTCCAGCAGAGTGAAACCGTTGGCTCGTTTTGGATTCATAAATTCCGAAACCTCAGGAACACGGCACGGGCATCGAAGTAGCCCGCCCCATCGTCTGGATGGTGATTTGACGCTGCTGACGGTCGCTGCATGACTCCGACGGCTTGACCGTAAGCACGCTCTGGACGTCTGGCTGAATCATGTCGCCCCGGCGCGAGAAACGAAAATAGGCCACTCCGCCTTGCGCCGTGATCTGGACGTTACTCGTAGGTACCCAGCTGCGCAGCAGATTGCCGTTCGCGCCTGTAGCAATAGCGTCCGGCGGGTTCCCGCCTTGCGCAGCGTCGACGATAACCACCCAGCCTTGGTTCCAATCAGCTCCGCAAGCGGCAGGGGTGCCCGCAGCCGTATCAGCAGCGCATATCGTTACGCCGCGCGAACGCGTGGTGGCTTCGATACGCGCGAGATTGATGGCCGTCAGGATGTCGTTGGTCTGGCTAGTTACCCGATTGCCGCGCATCGTCGCATTGAAACTCGGCAACGCAATGGCAGCCAGAATCGCGACGATCGCAACCACGACCATCAGCTCTACTATCGTGAAGCCGCCCGGTGATGTTGCGCGGCAAACCTTCCGCATCGGAACCCCCGTCCGCACCCGATAGGCGCGTTATGACGACTGCAGCCTAAATGGGCTTTTTGCACATTCACACGCATAGCGGATGCGCGGCGTGGGCTTACCGATAGGCGGCAACGGGCCAGCGGAAACGAGGCGGATTCACGGCTTTGACCTCGAAAAACGAGGCAGGCCGCGGGTCAGGCCACCACGCGCAGCCGCAATTCCTTCGGCAACGCGAAGGTCACGTTCTCCGGCTCGCCGTCGAGTTCGCGCACCACGGCCGCACCGGCATCGCGCAGGTGGGCGACGACTTCACGGACCAGGCTTTCCGGCGCCGAGGCCCCGGCGGTGACGCCGATGCGGTGACGGCCGAGCAGCCATTCGTTGCGGATGTCGTCGGCGCCGTCGATCAGATAGGCCGGCACCCCCTGCTTCTCGGCCAGTTCGCGCAGGCGATTGGAGTTGGAACTGTTCGGCGAGCCGACCACCAGCACGAGGTCGCATTGCTGGCCGAGGCGGCGCACCGCGTCCTGGCGGTTCTGCGTGGCATAGCAGATGTCGTCGTGGCGCGGCCCGACGATGGCCGGGAAACGCCGCTGCAGGGCCTCGATGACGGCACGCGTATCGTCGATCGACAAGGTCGTCTGCGTCGCGAAGGCGATTTGCTCGGGGTTGCGCGGCTCGACGTCGGCGACGCACTCGGGCGTCTCCACCAGATGGATCGCGCCGGCATTGGCGCGGTCCCACTGGCCCATCGTGCCTTCCACTTCCGGGTGCCCGGCATGGCCGATCAGCACGACGTCGCGCCCGGCCTTGCCATGGCGCGCGACCTCCATGTGCACCTTGGTGACCAGCGGACAGGTCGCATCGAACACGCGCAGGCCGCGCTCGTCGGCTTCGCCGCGCACGGCCTGGGAGACGCCGTGCGCGCTGAAGATGACGGTCGAACCGTCCGGCACTTCGGCGAGCTCGTCGACGAACACCGCGCCTTGCGCGCGCAGCTTGTCGACGACGAAGCGGTTGTGCACGACTTCATGCCGTACGTAGATCGGCGCGCCGAAAGTTTCGAGCGCGCGTTCGACGATCTCGATCGCGCGGTCGACGCCGGCGCAGAAACCGCGGGGATTGGCGAGGACGACATCCATGGCGCGATTATCCTCCGCCGGCCGGCGCTTTCCTACCGGCGAACCCAAACAGGACCAGCAGGACCGCGCCGACGCAGATTGCGGAATCGGCCACATTAAAGGCCGGAAACGACCAGTCGTGCCAGTACACCTCGATGAAATCGGTGACGTGGCCGAAGCGGGTGCGGTCGATCAGGTTGCCGAGCGCGCCGCCGATGATCAGCGCCAGCGGCGCCGCGTTGCGCCAGTCGCCACGCGGCGTGCGGCTCAGCCACAGCACGAGCACCGCGCTGACGCCGACCGCAAGCGCGCTGAACAACCAGCGCTGCCAGCCGCTTTCGCCGGCCAGGAAACTGAATGCCGCACCGGTGTTGAACGCGAGCGTCCAGTTCAACAGCCCCGGAATGACCGCGACCGGCCGCAGGTATTCCAGCGAGCCGAGCGCGATGTGCTTGGTCAGCTGGTCGAACGCGATGACCAGCACGGAGAGCAGCAGCCAGGGAAGCGCGTTGTGCTTGATCTTCATCGCGGCGCTCCCGCCATGGCCGCCCTGGCGCAGGAAACTAGAACCACCGCCGCACCTCGCCGCTGCCATCGACATTTTCGACGCAGCGGCCGCAGATCTGCGGGTGTGCCGGATTGATGCCCACATCGGTGCGGTAGTGCCAGCAGCGGATGCACTTCGGCGCATCGCTCGGCTGCGCCGCGATCCAGACCTCGGCGCCCTCCACGTCCGCGCCCTGCACGTCGCCGCGCTCGCTCGGATCGGGCTTGACGGCGAGATCGGCCAGGGTCAGTTCCGAGGTGATGAAGAAGAAGCGCAGCTCGGGAGCGACTTCGGCGTAGCGCGCACGCGTCGACGCATCGGCATGAATCACCAGCTTCGCCTGCAGCGACGCACCGATCGCACCGGTCGCACGCATGCCTTCGAGCAGGCGCGAGGCCGCCGTGCGGATCGCGAACAGATCGGCCCACCACTTGCGCTGTTCGGGCGAGGACTGTGTCGAGGCGAGCCCGTCGTACCAGGTCTCGAACAGCACCGACTCGCCGCGCCGGCCCGGAACCAGCGGCCAGATTTCCTCGGCAGTGAACGACAGGATCGGCGCGATCCAGCGCACCAGCGATTCGAGCACGCGATACATCGCGCTCTGCGCGCTGCGGCGGCCATGACTGTCGCCCGGCATCGTGTAGAGGCGGTCCTTGGTGATGTCCAGGTACAGCGCGCCCATTTCGTTCGTGCAGAAATTCTGCACGCGCTGCACCACTTCCGGAAAATCGTGGCGAGCGTAGGCGGCAGCGACGGCCTGCTGCACGTCGCAGGCCTGCTGCACGGCCCATTGGTCGAGCAGCAGGGTCTGCTCGACCGGCAGCAGATGCGTGGCCGGATCGAAGCCGTCGAGATTGCCGAGCAGGAAGCGCGCGGTGTTGCGGATGCGCCGATAGGCATCGGCGACGCGTTTCAGGATCTCGTCCGACAGCGCCATTTCGTTGCGATAGTCGGCCGACGCGATCCACAGGCGCAGGATGTCGGCGCCGTAGTTCTTCATCACGTCCTGCGGCTCGATGCCGTTGCCGAGCGACTTCGACATCTTGCGGCCCTGCGCATCGACGGTGAAGCCGTGCGTCAGCACTTCGTCGTAGGGTGCGCGGCCGTGCAATGCGATCGAGGTGAGCAGCGAGGTCTGGAACCAGCCGCGATGCTGGTCCGAGCCTTCCAGATACATGACCTTGTCGCCCGGCTTGCGCGCCAGTTCCGCACGCTGGTCGAGCACGCACCAATGGGTGACGCCGGAGTCGAACCAGACATCGAGGATGTCGGTCACCTTCTCGTAGCGATCGGCTTCCTCACCGAGCAGTTCGGTCGCATCGAGGTCGTACCAGACGTCGGCGCCTCCCTGCGCCACGCGCTGCGCGACCTGCTCCATCAGTTCGACGCTGCGCGGATGCGGCTGGTGGTCGACCTTGTCGATGAACAGCGCGATCGGCACGCCCCAGGTGCGCTGGCGCGAGATGCACCAGTCGGGACGGCCGGCGACCATGCCGGCCATGCGCTCCTCGCCCCACGCAGGAAACCAGGCAACGTCCTCGCGCACGGATTTCAGCGCGGCCGCGCGCAGGCCGGCGCGTTCCATGCCGATGAACCACTGCGGCGTGGTGCGGAACACCACCGGCGTCTTGTGGCGCCAGCAATGCGGGTAGCTGTGCGTGATCTTCGCTTCCGCCAGCAGCACGCCGCGCTCGCGCAGCAGGGCGACGATCGCATCGTTGGCCTTCCAGATGTACTGGCCCTCGAAGATCGGCGTGCCGGGCAGATAGACGCCGTTGCCGCCGAGCGGATTGAGCACGCTGGCCGAATACTTTTCCACGATTCCATATTTCTGGCCGACCTGGAAATCCTCGACGCCGTGCGCCGGCGCGGTATGCACCGCTCCGGTGCCGTCCTCGGCCGACACATGGTCGCCCAGCACCACCGGGATGTCGCGTTCGTAGAACGGATGGCGCAGCACGGGACCTTCCAGTGCGGCGCCCGTGGCGTGCGCCAGCACATGCACCTGCTCGACGCCGTAGCGGGCGAGCGCGCGCGCCGCCAGGGCTTCGGCAAGCACGAGCAGCACGCGCTTGCCGTCGCGCGCCGGCCCTTCGACCAGCACGTAGTCGAGCTGCGGACCGAGCGCGACGGCGAAACTGCCCGGCAGCGACCATGGCGTCGTCGTCCAGATCGGCACCGACACGATGTCGCCGTCCGCGATCGTCACGCCGAACCGCGCCGCCAGCGCCTTCGGATCGAGCGCGTCGTAGGCGACATCGATCGTGGTCGACTGCTTGTCCTGGTACTCGATCTCAGCCTCGGCCAGCGCCGAACCGCAGTCGAAGCACCAGTGCACCGGCTTGAAGCCGCGCATCACGTGACCGTTCGCATGGATGCGCGCGAGTGCGCGGATCATGTCGGCCTCGTATTTGAAGTCCATCGTGCGATACGGGTTTTCCCAATCGCCGAGCACGCCGAGGCGCTTGAAATCCGCGCGCTGCAGGTCGATCTGCTGCGCCGCGTATTCGCGGCACTTCGCGCGGAACGTCGCCGCGTCGACCTTCTGGCCGACCTTGCCGATCTTCTTCTCGACCGCGACTTCGATCGGCAGCCCGTGGCAATCCCAGCCCGGCACATACGGCGAGCGGAAACCGGCCAGCAGCGCCGACTTCACGACGACGTCCTTGAGGATCTTGTTGACCGCATGACCGAGATGGATCATCCCGTTCGCATACGGTGGGCCGTCATGCAGGATGAACGCATGCTCGCGCGCGGCGGTCCTGCGCTGGATCTCGCCGTAGCGATCCACCCTCTCCCATTCGGCCAGCATGCCGGGCTCGCGTTTGCCGAGATCCGCCTTCATCGCGAAGTCGGTCTTCGGCAGGTTGATCGTGTCTTTGTAGTCCGTGCTCATGCTGCAACCGTTGGTTTTGTGTTGCCGTCAGGGTCCGTGCCGGCGTCATTCCCGCGCATGCGGGGATCCATTTTCACTGCTGCTGAAGGCACACCGGATGCCCGCCTGCGCGGGCATGACGGCAGCGGGACCGTCGCCAGGTACCTCATTGCACGCTCGCGCCGGCTGCAACGCCAAGAATAAGGCGCGCCTCTGCCGCATCGCGATCGATCTGGCGCACCATCGCGTCGAGATCGTGGAATTTTTCCTCGTCGCGTAGCTTCTGCACGAATTCGACGTCGATGCGCCGGCCATACAGGTCGTCGTCGAAATCGAACAGATGCGCCTCCAGCAACGGCTCGACGCCATGCACGGTGGGGCGCACGCCCAGGCTGGCGACGCCCGGCAGGGCTGCCGGGCCGATGCCGTGCACGCGCACCGCGAAGATGCCGCCGACCGGAGAGGTGCGCCGGCCGAGGCGGATATTCGCGGTCGGGTAACCGATCCGGCGTCCGAGCTGCTGTCCGCGCACGACATGTCCGCCGATCGCGAAGCGTCGCCCGAGCAGGCGCGCCGCCTGGTCGAATTCGCCCGCGGCCAGATGCGCGCGCACCGTGCTGCTGCTGGCGCGTTCGCCGTCGATGCAGACGTCGTCCATCACTTCCACTTCGAAGCCGAGGCGCGCGCCCTGCTCGCGCAGCAGCGCGACATCGCCGCGCCGCGCATGGCCGAAACGGAAATCCGCGCCGATCCAGACTTCGCGCGCACCGCAGCGTCGATGCAGCACCTGCTCGACGAAGGTCTCGGCCGACATCGCCGCAAGCGCCGCATTGAAGCGCAGCGAGAGCAAGGTCGATATGCCGCCATCGAAGAGGTATTCAATCTTTTCGCGCGCGCTCGCCAGGCGCGGCACCGGCGTGCCGCGCGCGAAGAATTCGCGCGGAATTGGCTCGAAACTCAGCGCGAGCGGAAGCAGGCCGCGCGCAGCGGCACGTTCGCGCACGCGCGCCAGCAGGGCGTGATGGCCGAGGTGCACGCCATCGAACGCTCCCACGCACAACACGCTGCCGCCGGGGGCCAGGCTCGGCCCCGCGACATCCCGGAAAAGCAGGCTCATCGCAACAGTATAGCCGGCCACGCAACTACTCCCCGCGCAGGTCGCGCAGGCGGAAGCCGGCCGCGAACAGCACAGCGACGAACGCGGCGCTGGCGCTGCCGATCAGCAGCGCAAGACGGCCGACGCGCGTCGGCCATTCCCACGCGCTCCAGTCCGGCCAGCACCACAGGCCGACGCCGATCACGCCGACCATCGCCGCGCACGCCGCGCCGAGGCGGACCAGGTGCGCGACCCAACCAGGCTGGGCGCGATAGATGCCCTCCCGCTTCAAGGCGAGCCAGAGCTGGGCCAGATTGAGATAGCTCGCCAGCGCGCTCGCCAGCGCAAGGCCCATGTGCAGGCCCGGCACCTTCGCCAGTGCAGCGAGCACGCCCTGGTCGAGATCGCCGGGCTGGCGCCAGAGCACCAGCAGCACACCGACGAAGCACACGTTCATCGCCATGTTCGCGATCATCGCGACGACGCCGGCATGCACCGGCGTGCGCGTGTCCTGGCGCGCATAGAAAGCCGGCGCGACCACCTTCACCAGGGCGAAGGCGGGCAGGCCGAACGACAGCGCCGACAGCGACAGCGCGGCCATGTCGACGTCGTGCGCGCTGAAATGGCCGTGCTGCATCAAGGTGGAAATGATCGGCTTGGCGAGCAGTACCAGCGCGAGCATCGCCGGCACCGAGATCAGCAGCGCGGTGCGCAATCCCCAATCGAGCGCCCTGGCGAAGCCGGCATGGTCGGTCGCGACGTGGTGGCGCGACAGCGACGGCAGGATCACGGTGCCGAGCGCGACGCCGAACAGCCCGAGCGGGAATTCCAGCAGCCGGTCGGTCTGCGCCAGCCAGGTCTGCGAGCCGGTGATCAGGAACGAGGCGATCAAGGTGTCGAGCAGCAGATTGATCTGCGCGACCGACGAGCCGAACAGGGTCGGCACCATCAGTTTCAGGATCCGCCGCACGTCCGGATGGGTCCAGCCCCAGCGCGGCAGCGCCAGCAGGTCGAGCCGGCGCAGCGCCGGCAGCTGCACCAGCAATTGCAGGATGCCCGCGACGAAGATCGCCCAGCCCAGCGCCATGATCGGCACATCGAAATACTGCTTGAACCACAGCGCCGCCGCGATCATGCACAGGTTCAGCAGCACCGGCGTCAACGCCGGCAATGCGAACTTGTGGAAACTGTTGAGGACTCCGCCGGCGAGCGCCGTCAGCGAGACGAAGAACAGGAACGGGAACGTCACGCGCAGCAGGTCCGTGGTCAAGGCGTACTTCTGCGGCTGGTCGATCGAACCCGGCGCGAACCCGCCGGCGACCCAGCCCGCGCCGAGCATGCCCAGCGCCGTGATCACGAACAGCACGCCGCCGAGCGTACCGGCCGTGCGCGCGACGAGTTCCTTCAGATCCGCGTGCGGACGCGTTTCCTTGACCTCGGTGAACACCGGCACGAAGGCGACCGAGAACGATCCCTCGGCGAACAGGCGGCGCATGAAATTGGGAATGCGGAACGCAACCCAGAACGCGTCGGTCGCCGCGCTCGCGCCGAAAGCCGAGGCGATCGCCATCTCGCGCACGAGGCCGAGGATGCGCGAGACGAACGTGCCGCCGCTGAAGCTCAGCATCGAGCGGAGGAGGCTGGGACGGGTCATGGGCTGAGGCGGCAAGCGGTAGGGAGGAACGGAGAATGGGAAAAGCGGGCGCTTTCTCGACGCGAGGCATGATGCCGCGACTTCTGTCGCCCGGCACGGTGCATTTCCGCGCCCCCTGCCCCCGCATCCCGGCCCTCTGCCCCGGCCGCAAAGCCGCCGAGGACGAGGGGGAGAAACGGTTTGACTCGACTTGAGCCACACTGCATAATCGCCGGTCTTTTTCCGAACCCGTTCACTGGAGTTTTACCTTGGCCAACATCAAATCCGCGAAGAAGCGTGCGCGCCAGTCCGAGCAGCACCGTCAGCGCAACACGAGCGCGCGTTCGATGGTTCGCACCGCGATCAAGAACGTCGTCAAGGCGATCGAAGCGAAGGACAAGGCACGCGCCGAAGCCGCGTTCAAGATTGCCGAGCCGGTGATGGATCGCTACGCCGCGCGCGGCCTGATCCACAAGAACAAGGCGTCGCGTCATAAAAGCCGCCTGACTGCGCACATCCGCGAACTCGCCTGAGCGCGCCGTCCGCGTAGTCCCGAAAAAGCCGGCTTGCGCCGGCTTTTTTGTTGTCTGCGCGCAGCCGCCTCGCGTGTACGCGAGGCTCATGCGCCGGCGTGCTCCGCTTCGGCTGCCGCGATTTTCTGCTCATCGAAGAAGCGCTGGATATCGAGGCACAGCGGCCAGGTGCCCTCGCGCGCGATCGCCGAAACGAGATACCAGGGCTGCTTCCACTTGAGCTTGCGCACGATCGCCTTGGCCGCTTTCTCGCGCTCGTCCGGGGCGAGCAGGTCCATCTTGTTGAACACGAGCCAGCGCGGCTTGTGCAGCAGTTCGGCGTCGAACTCCTTCAGTTCCTTTTCGATCGCGCGGATTTCGGCGATCGGATCGGTGACGCCATCGAGCGGCGCGATGTCGACCACGTGCAGCAGCACGCGCGTGCGCGCCAGGTGCTTGAGGAACTGGATGCCGAGTCCGGCGCCATCGGCAGCGCCTTCGATCAGGCCTGGAATGTCGGCGATCACGAAGCTGCGGTCGGTCTCGATGCGCACGACGCCGAGATGCGGCTGCAGGGTCGTGAACGGATAATCGGCGACCTTCGGCGTCGCCGCCGAGACTGCGCGGATCAAGGTCGATTTGCCGGCATTCGGGAAACCGAGCAGGCCGACGTCGGCGAGCACCTTGAGTTCGAGCTTGAGCTCGCGCTCCTCGCCCGCACTGCCAGGCACGGCGCGGCGCGGCGCGCGATTGACCGAACTCTTGAAGTGGATATTGCCCTGCCCGCCGCGGCCGCCCTGCGCGACGAGGATGCGCCGCCCATGCGCGTCCAGGTCACCGATCGTCTCGTCGGTGGCCACATTCATGATGACGGTGCCGACCGGCACGCGGATCACCGCGTCTTCGCCGCCCTTGCCCGCCATCTGCCGGCCCATGCCGTTCTCGCCGCGCTGCGCGCGATATACGCGCGTGTGGCGGAAGTCGACCAGCGTATTGAGGCCTTCGTCGGCGACGATCCACACGCTGCCACCGTCGCCGCCGTCGCCGCCGTCGGGGCCGCCGAACGGAATGAATTTCTCGCGCCGGAAGCTGACGCAGCCGTTGCCGCCGTTGCCGGCATGGACTTCGATGATCGCTTCGTCGACGAATTTCATTGGGAGGACCGTGAATCGGACTGTGGAGGCAGGATGCCGGACCGAACCGCGAAGCGGCCCCGAAGGGCGAGCCGCAGGAGCGGCGAGTCAATCGGGAATCGGGGGAAAGACTACGCGCTATCGATGGCGAAGGGCGGGCGCGATGCGGCCGCTGCGGCGAGATTCATCCGCCGGAAACGAAAAGCCCCGCGCGAAGCGGGGCTTTCCAGACTCGACGGTGCGTCCGGATCAGGCCGGAATCACGCTGACCGTCTTGCGCGCCTGCGGGCCCTTGGCCTTGAACTCCACCTTGCCGTCGACGATCGCGAAGATCGTGTGGTCGCGGCCGAGGCCGACGCCCGTGCCCGGATGGAAGCGCGTGCCGCGCTGGCGGATGATGATGTTGCCGGCATTCACTGCCTGGCCGCCGAACACCTTGACGCCGAGGTACTTCGGGTTCGAATCGCGACCGTTGCGGGTGGAGCCGCCTGCCTTCTTATGTGCCATGACTTACTCCTTCTTGCCCGCGCCGGTGATGCCGACGATTTCGATTTCGGTGTAATGCTGACGATGCCCCGTCTCCTTGCGGAAATGCTTGCGGCGACGGAACTTCACGATGCGGATCTTTTCGCCGCGGCCGTGCGAGACGACCTTGGCCGTGACCAGGGCACCGGCGACGAGCGGCGCGCCGACGGTCACGCCGTCGCCTTCGCCAATCATCAGGACCTGATCCAGCTTCACCTCGGCGCCGACATCGGCGACGAGTTTCTCCACGCGCAGGGTCTCGCCCTGCGCCACGCGGTACTGACGACCGCCGGTGACAATGACTGCGTACATGGCTATGCCTCTGTAGTTATTCTGAAAACCGCCAATCCCCCGGCCAATCGACCGAAAAGGACCGCGGATTCTAGCGGCTGGCGCCGGCACAGGCAAGTCAGGGGCTGCGCATCGGGTTTGTGGCGAATTGTGGCCCTGCGCACGGCTTAACGAGGAACTGACCTTCGCCGAGGTTCGCCCCGCTATACAGGCAACCCTGAATTCCCGGGAGCAACACCGATGCCATGGACCGTCTTCGCCCTCGCCTTCATGGCTGCCGCCACCGTTCATGCCGAAGAGGCGGGCCGCGACGTGCCCTATGAGAAAGTCTACGAAATGATCCAGTCGGGGCGCGCCGCGGATCCCGACGGCGTGTTTCGCGTGCGGCTTTGCGCTCAAGCAAACGCCAAGCAGGCGATGTTGCCGGCCGACCTTGCCATCGAGCTGCGCAATGGTGCGCGCACGCAGGCGCTGCCATTAGACGCGAAGCACTGTTTCGACCCGCCCCTGGCGGCCGAATGGACGCGGCCGGCGACCCAGCTGCACATCAATCAGCCCAAAGGCAGTGTCTCGCTGGCGTTGTCGATTGAGGCGCGGCTGCCCGCAACCACGCGCCTTTCCTACGCGCGCCTCACCGAAAGCGTGCCAGCCATGCAACGGGTCATCGCCACGCAGGGAATGCTGGCCCGCCTGATGGGGCCGAAACTGAACAGCGTGGTCCTGAAATATCGCCCGGCCAGCGCCGCCACGGCGGTGGTGCACGCGCCCGGCGGCGAACAGCGCTACGCCAGCGACGCGAACGGCGATCTGCGAATCCCCTACGATCCGGCGCTGGCCGATGTCGAGGTCGAATTGAGCGCGCTGCCGCAGGCAATCGATCCGGACGCCTGAACGCCGGCCCGCGGCGAGGCTTGAATTCGGACTCCAATGACGGCATACAGGCGCGCTGGCCCGCCAGTCTCGATGGCTGCGACCGCCCGACGTTCTCATTGCGCATAGTGCACATTGCCGCAAACGCGGTATCGCGCTATCGATTCCCGACTGCCCGAGCCGGAGCCCCATGGACACGATCCGCATCCGCGGCGCACGCACGCACAATCTCAAGAACATCGACCTCGACCTGCCGCGCGACAAGCTGATCGTGATCACCGGCCTGTCCGGTTCCGGCAAGTCGTCGCTCGCGTTCGACACCATCTACGCCGAAGGCCAGCGCCGCTATGTCGAGTCGCTGTCGGCCTACGCGAGGCAGTTCCTGTCGGTGATGGAAAAGCCCGACGTCGATCACATCGAAGGCCTGTCGCCGGCGATCGCGATCGAGCAGAAGGCGACTTCGCACAACCCGCGCTCGACCGTCGGCACGATCACCGAGATCTACGACTACCTGCGCCTGCTGTTCGCGCGCGTCGGCACGCCGCGCTGTCCGGACCACGGCATTCCGCTCGAGGCGCAGACCATCAGCCAGATGGTCGACGCCGCGCTCGCGCTCGATCCGGAAAAGCGTTATGCCCTGCTCGCGCCGGTGGTGCGCGAGCGCAAAGGTGAACATGTACAGATATTCGAGCAGCTGCGCGCGCAGGGTTTCGTGCGCGCGCGCGTCGATGGCCACGTCTATGAACTCGACGCGGTGCCGCCGCTCGCGCTGCGCCAGAAGCACACCATCGAAGCGGTGATCGACCGCTTCCGCGCGCGTGCCGACATCAAGCAGCGCCTGGCCGAATCGTTCGAGACCGCGCTGCGCCTCGGCGAAGGCATCGTGATCGTGGTCGACCTCGACGCTGGGCAGGAAAGCCCGAGTGCCGCGAGCGGTCGCTCCGGCGTTCCTGCCTCCAGCGACACTCGTGCATCCGTGCACGTCGCAGGAAGCGCGAGAGCGGCCGATCCGAAAGCCGCCGAGACCGTGTTCTCGTCGCGCTTCTCCTGCCCGATCTGCGACTACTCGCTGCCCGAACTCGAACCGCGCCTGTTCTCGTTCAACTCGCCGGTCGGCGCCTGCCCGACCTGCGACGGACTCGGCGTGACGCAGTTCTTCGATCCGGGGCGCGTCGTCGTCAACCCGCAGCTGAGCCTGGCCGCCGGCGCGGTGCGCGGCTGGGACCGGCGCAACCAATACTATTTCCAGCTGATCCAGTCGCTCGCCAAGCACTATGCGTTCGACGTCGAAACGCCCTGGGCCGACCTGTCCGAGGCGACCCGCCAGCATGTGCTGTTCGGCTCCGGCGATACGCAGATCAACTTTCGCTACGCGGCCGGCAGCAGCGGCGCGGTGACGCGCAAGCATCGCTTCGAGGGCATCGTGCCGAACCTCGAAAGACGCTACAAGGAAACCGAATCGCCGGCCGTGCGCGAGGAGCTTGCCAAGTTCATCAGTTCGCGTGCGTGTCCCGATTGCGGCGGCCAGCGCCTCAATCGCAGCGCGCGCAACGTCTTCGTCGGCGACCGCAACCTGCCGGTGCTGACCGCGCTGCCGATCGACCAGGCACTCGGTTTCTTCAAGACATTGAAGCTCGCCGGCTGGCGCGGCGAGATCGCGGTGAAGATCGTCAAGGAAATCCGCGAACGCCTGCATTTCCTCGTCGACGTCGGCCTCGACTACCTCACCCTGGACCGCCAGGCCGATTCGCTGTCGGGCGGAGAAGCGCAGCGCATCCGCCTGGCCTCGCAGATCGGCGCCGGCCTCGTCGGCGTCATGTACGTGCTCGACGAACCCTCGATCGGCCTGCACCAGCGCGACAACGAGCGCCTGCTCGGCACGCTGAACCGCCTGCGCGACCTCGGCAACAGCGTGATCGTCGTCGAGCACGACGAGGACGCGATCCGCGCGGCCGACCACATCGTCGACATCGGCCCCGGGGCGGGCGTGCACGGCGGGCACGTCGTCGCCCAGGGCAAGCTCGGGGACATCCTCGCCGCGAAGGATTCGCTGACCGGCCAGTACCTCTCCGGCAAGCGCCGCGTGGAAGTGCCCAAGAAGCGCCGCGAAGCCGATCCGGAACGCATGCTGCGCGTGCTCGGCGCGACCGGCAACAACCTGAAGAACGTCGACCTCGAGATCCCGGCCGGCCTGTTCACGTGCGTCACCGGCGTCTCCGGGTCGGGC
>DASWPR010000036.1:0-5820 GCA_036398455.1 Dokdonella sp. | reverse complement strand
TTCGCGCTCGGCATGGTGCTGTTCACCGTCATCATGGGCAACGCCTTCGCCGCGTTCCCGGTCATGATGGCCGGCATCGGCCTGCCGCTGCTGGTGCTGCGCCACGGTGCCGATCCGGCCGTGCTCGGCGCGATGGGCATGCTCACCGGCTACTGCGGCACCTTGCTCACGCCGATGGCGGCCAACTTCAATATCGTCCCCGCCGTGCTGCTCGAACTGCCGGATCAATACGGCGTGATCCGCGCGCAGATGCCGACCGCCTTCGCCCTGCTCGCGGTGAATATCGTGCTGATGGCCCTGCTCGTTTTCCGGGTTCACTGACATGGCCCGAACGAAAGGCACGCCGGCCGACACGCTCCTCCTGACCGGCTTCGAGCCGTTCGGCGGCGAATCGAGCAATCCTTCGCAGGACATCGTGCGTGCCCTCGACGGCACGCTGCTGCATGGACACCGCGTGGTCGGCGCGGTATTGCCCGTCGCGTTCGCGCCGGCGCCGCTGCGGCTGGCGCAGTTGATCGAACAGCACCGGCCCGGCATCGTGCTTGCGCTCGGCCAGGCCGGCGGACGCAGCGAGCTCTCGTTCGAACGCGTCGCGATCAACCTGATCGACGCGCGCATCCGCGACAACGAAGGCCTGCAGCCGGTCGACGAAGCGGTCGCCGCCGGTGCGCCCGCTGCCTACTTCAGCAGCCTGCCGCTGAAAGCGATGCACGCGCGCCTGCAGGCCTCGGGCATCCCGGCGACGTTGTCGCTCAGCGCGGGCAGCTATCTGTGCAACCAGGTCTTCTTCGTGCTCGCCCACCTGATCGCGACGCGGCATCCCAACCTGCGTGGCGGCTTCATGCATGTGCCATGGCTGCCGCAGCAGGCGGCGCGCTACCCGGGCCAGCCGAGCATGGCGCTGGAAACCATGATCGCCGGCGTCCGCCTGGCGCTGGAGTGCGCTGTGGACACGACCGACGACCTGGCGGTCGCCGGCGGCGCGACCCACTAGCCGCCGCATCACCCGTCTTCGCAGCAGGACCAGCCCTCGCTTGACACGTGACGCCCGCGCGAAGAACATGCCAAGAAGATACCGATCGGTCTCTTCCATGCCAGCAACGACGAAAGGCGAACGCACGCGTGCCCGCATCATCGGCACCACGGCGCGACTGATGAATCACCACGGCTATCTGGCGACGCCGGTCGCCGAGATCGTGGCGGCGACCGGTATCCAGAAAGGCGGCCTGTATCGGCATTTCGAGAGCCGCGAGGCGCTGCTCTACGCTGCGTTCGACTTCGCGTTCGCGCAGGTGCGCGAGCGTTTCCTGCGTGCCATGGCCGGGCAGACCGGCGCTACCGGTCAATTGCTCGCGATCATCCAGGCCTACCTGCCCGACGGACTCGACGTGCCGCTGCCCGGCGGCTGTCCGATCATGAACAGCGCAATCGAAGCCGATCACGCGCATCCGGGCCTGCAGGCCCGCGCGCGCGCGGCGATGACGGCCTGGCAGCGCCTGCTGAAACGCATCGTCGCCGAAGGCATCGAGTCGGCCGAATTCCGCGCGGGCATCGACGCGAACGAGGCGGCCAGCGTGATCGTCGGCAGCCTCGAAGGCGGCGTGATGCTGACCCAGCTGTATCGCCATCGCAGCCATCTCGATGCCGCCGTGCGTCATCTCACCGGCTACATCGAGCGCGATCTGCGCGCAGCGGGGCGGCCATGATCGCGATCCGCTCGCTGGTGATCTTCGCCGGCGCGGTGTTTGCGTCGCTCGGCATGCTGCATGCCGGGATGGCGTTGCGCGACCTCGGCAAGCCGAGGTTCTTCACGCCGCGATCGCCGGATCTGCGCGAAGCGATGCAGGCGTCGAGCATCGGCCTGCACCGCTCGATCAACCTGTGGAAGGCGTGGCTCGGGTTCAACCTCAGCCACAGCCTGGGCCTTGTCCTGTTCGGCGCGGCATTCGTCTACGTGGGCGTGTTCGAGCCACTCGCCTTCGTCCACTCGCCCCTGCTGCAGGGGTGTGCCGTGCTGGTGGCGGCGACCTATCTCGCGCTGTCGGTCGCGTTCTGGTTTTCCAAGCCGACCCTGGGCGCCGCACTCGGCCTTGCCGGTTTCGTGCTGGCGGCGGCACTGTCATATGTCGGGGGAAACGCGCCGTGATCTATCGCCTCATTGTGGAACGCAAGCTGCGTCACGCGTTCGCCGCACTCAATCGCGGCGACTACGCGCCGATCCTTGGCTCATTCGCCGCGACGGCCGAGCACACCTTTTATGGCGAGCACGCGCTCGGCGGCTCGCGGCATACCCCCGCCGCGATTCGAGCCTGGTATGCGCGCCTTCGGAAAATGCTGCCGGATCTGCACTTCGAACTCGATTCGGTATCGGTACGCGGCTATCCCTGGCGCACGACGGCGATGGTCGCTTGGCGCGACCGCTTTCGCTTGCCGGATGGTTGCGTGCGCAGCAACCAGGGCGTGCACGTACTGCAGCTGCGCTGGGGCAAGGTCGTTTCGCTGCGCATCCATACCGATACGCAGAAGCTTGCCGAGGTCGCGCGGGAGCTGCTCGCCCAGCACGTGATGGAGGCCGGCCTCGCGCCGATCACGGACGCGCCTTGACGCTTAGCGTCGACAAGGCCGGACGGTCGTCGCTGCGGACGCTCAGCAGCCCTTGCCGGCCGCCGGGGCGGCGGTCACTTCCAGGATCAGCGTGCCCGTCTCGGCATACGGCAGCTTCGCCTTGACCGCGTCGGTGGTGTAGTAGAACCCGCCGGGCGTGGGTGCGCTGACCGCATCGCGCACCTCGCCCTCGTAGGATTTGCCCACCGTGTCGGGCGCCGTCGCGACGGCGAATCGCTGCACCTTGTCGAGCGTCACGCAGCCGAGCAGACGCGTGCGCCGGAACGGCCGCATGTCGAGGTGCAGCGGTTTCGCTTCGACCGGATCGCGCAGGTTATCGCCTTCGCCGAACACGTACAGCAGCGGCTTGAACACCGCGTTGCCGCGACCTTTCTTGTTCGGTTCGGCGACCACCTGCACGCGCACGACCGCATGCTCGAGCTCGTCCGGCAACTCGATTTCGCGATAGCGGCTCTTGCCCTTGGAGAAATCGCGCTCGGGCGCATCCTCGACGATCTGCAGCCGCAGCGGATGGCCGGGTTCCATCGCAATCGGTCCGCTGGCCGGCGCATCCACGACGTCGGGCGTCGGATGGCCGGAGCCGAACAGGCGCTCCTTCCATTGCGAATACGTTTCGCCGATCAAGTCGAGCGGATTGGACGCGCTTGCCGACGATGCAGCGAGCGTCAGGATCAATGCGGGCAGGATGCGGCGGTGCGGAGTCATCAAGAAGAATGGGGAACGGGGCAACAGGGCCGGTCGCCCTGTCGCGGGAATCGTGCGGCGCCGGCCTCAATGCGCAACCCCCTGCAGCTGCAGCGGGGGCCGGCACTCCACCGGCCAGGTCCGCCTCGGGCGCCGCGCCGGTCGATCAGGCGCGACGTTCCCATCGGCAGACCCTGCGGCTCAACCGCCGGTCTTGTTTTCGATCGGCGGCGGCGGAGTCGGCGCGCTCGGCGGCAGGTCGATCGCCTTCAGGTCGCCGCCATCCTGCTCGAACGCCTTCAGCTGCAGGGTGCGCGCGATCGAGCCGATGATCCTGCGCTGCTCCTCGTCGCCGCCGCGCTTGAGCACCACGCCGGTCAGATGTTCGCGATCCTTCAGATCGCTGATGTAGCCGAACAGCTCGGCCTTGCCCATCGTCGAGCCGTCGATCGAGAACTTCACGTTCTTCACCGGCTGCACCATCGCGTTGCCGTCGCGCACGTCGGAGCGCGCGAATGCGGACGTCGCCGCCAGCAGGCCCAGGGACAGCATCATGCTTCTCGCCAGAATCTTCATCTCGTTTCTCCTTGGGCTCTTCAGGGGTGCTGGGCGTGTTCTTTCTTGGCGGGTTCCGGCTTGGCCGGCTCGGCTTCGGGCTCCTTCGCCTGTGCGCGAATTTCCGAGATGACGCCGTCGTCCTCGACATACGCCTTGAACTTCATCACGTAGGCGATGCGCGCCAGCGCGATGATGTATTCGCTCTTGACCTTCTGCTTCTCGCCGCGCTTCAGCAGCACGGTCGCCATCGGCAGCTTTTCTTCCTGGCGGTAGCGGAATGCGCTCTGCAGGTCCTGCGCATTCAAGGGAGCGCCGTCGAAGTCGAACTGGGTGTCCTTCTCGGCAAGCAGCGTCACGTCGAACCCCGCCGGGATATTCGCAGCCTGCACGATATCCTCCTTGCTTGCGCCTCGATGGCAGGCCGCCATCGACGCTACGGCGAGCGCGAGCGCGCCGGCTTTGAAGAACATCGGGATCGAAAAACTCCGCATGGTTGCGCCTGCTCCGGATCGGTTGCTCAAGGGGCGCCAAGCCTACCACCAGCGCGCCGCGCCGGCATGCAGGCGTTGGCGCGGGTTCAGGCGTGCGGCAGGGTGACGCCGGTCTGGCCCATGTATTTGCCGCCGCGGTCCTTGTAGCTGGTTTCGCATTCCTCGTCGGATTCGAGGAAGAGCATCTGCGCGACACCCTCGTTGGCGTAGATCTTCGCCGGCAGCGGCGTCGTATTGGAAAACTCCAGCGTCACGTGGCCTTCCCATTCCGGCTCCAGCGGCGTCACGTTGACGATGATGCCGCAGCGCGCGTACGTGCTCTTGCCGAGGCAGATGGTCAGCACCTTGCGCGGGATGCGGAAGTATTCGACGGTGCGCGCGAGCGCGAACGAATTGGGCGGAATGATGCAGATGTCCGACTTGATGTCGACGAAGCTGCGCTCGTCGAAATTCTTCGGGTCGACGATGGTCGAGTTGATGTTGGTGAATATCTTGAACTCGTCGGCGCAGCGCACGTCGTAGCCGTAGCTCGAGGTGCCGTAGGAGATCAGCCGCTCGCCGCCGTTGCGCTTCACCTGGCCGGGTTCGAACGGCTCGATCATGCCGGCGCTTTCTGCCATGCGGCGGATCCAACGATCTGACTTGATGCTCACTACGGGTCCACCGTGCTGGCGCGAAACGGCCGATGATACGCGTCGCGGCGGTCGCACTGAAGGATGGCGCTGCACGGCCGCCGTGCGGCGCCCGCTGCGGCGGGCTTCAGCGTGTGCCGGGCGCGGCCCCGCGGCCCGATCCGGCGGCGCGTGCGGCAACGAACCGCGCCAGTGCCGGGCCGAACAGGATCACGAGCAGCAGGCGCGCCGTCTGCAGCGCCATCACGAACGGCAGGTCGACCGCCTGCGGGCTCGATGCCGCGATGATCGCCACCGTGTCCATGCCGCCGGGACTCATCGCCAGATATGCCGTCAGCGCATCCTTGCCGGTCCAGCGCGCAAGCAGCCACGACAGCGCGCCGCACAGCGCCAGCAGGGCGACGATCGACAGCAGGATCGGGCCGAGCGCGCGCAGCGCATAGCGCAGCGACTCGCGCGTGAAGCGCAGGCCGATCGTCCAGCCGACGGCGGCATAGGTCGCCGCGAGCAGCCAGGGCGGCAGCTCGATGCGCAGATAGCCGCCCAGATGCAGCGCGATCGCCGCGAACGCCGGCAGCAGCAGCGCGCCGGCCGGCAGCCGCAGGCGGACGCCGAGCACGGCGCCGACGACGGCCAGCGCAAGCGTCGCCGCCAGCGCCGCCGGATCGAACGGCGCGAACCAGGCGACCGGCGCGCGCGGCACGCTGCCCAGATGCAGCCACAAATGGGCGATGGCAGCCGCCACGAAGGCCACCAGGATCACGCGCAGGTATTGCATGAAGGCGACCAGGCGCGCGTCGGCACCGAACGACTCGGCCATCAGCACCATC
>DASWPR010000035.1:0-1838 GCA_036398455.1 Dokdonella sp. | reverse complement strand
AACGCCTCGCCCCACAGGTCCGGGAAATCCGGCACATCCTTCGGATCGAACAGCGACCACGCGGCGTCCGTATCGACGCGGCGCATGAACAGGTCGGGCACCCAGTTGGCAAGATTGAGATGGTGCGTGCGGCGCGCATCGTCGCCGGTGTTCTCGCGCAGCTCCAGGAACGCCTCGACATCGGCATGCCACGGCTCCAGGTACACGCAGGCCGCGCCCTTGCGCTTGCCACCCTGATTGACCGCGGCGACCGAAGAATCGAGCGTCTTCAGCCATGGCACGATGCCGTTGCTGAGGCCATTCGTCGAGCGGATCAGCGAACCTTCCGAACGCACGCGATGCCACGCAAGGCCGATGCCGCCGGAGAATTTCGACAGCAGCGCGACATCGCGGTATTTTTCGTAGATCGATTCCAGCGAATCGTCCGGCGAGTCGAGCAGGAAGCAGCTCGACAACTGTTCGTGGCGCGTGCCGGCATTGAACAGCGTCGGCGAACTCGGCACGTAGTCGAGCGCGGCGAATTGCTGATAGAGCTCGATCGCATCGGCGGCCGTCTCGCTGAGCGCGCAGGCGACGCGCAGCCAGAACTGCTGCGGCGTCTCGATCACCTGCCGCTGCGTCGGATGCTTCAGCAGGTAGCGGTCGTACAGCGTGCGCAGGCCGAAGTATTCGAAGCGCAGCGAGTGGCGCTGATCGATCGCGTCGTTCAGCTTGCGCGCGTTCGCCTCGACGAACGCGAGCACGCGCTCGTTGATCAGGCCCGCATCGAAGCCGACCCGGATGGACTGCGAGAACGAATACACGCCGAGGCCCTGCACTTCCTTGTCGATGTAGCCGGCGAGCAGGCGCGCGGCGACCTTGGAGTATTCCGGCTCTTCGGCGATGAACGACGCGGCGGTGCGGATCGAGAGTTCGTCGAGTTCGCGCGTGCCGGCGCCGTCGTAGAGGCCGGCGATGGTCTTCAGCGCGACCCGCATCGGCTCGACGTCGGCGAGCCCCTCGCAGCAGCGCGTGACCGCGCGCACGATCTTGTTGAGATCGACCGGTTCCTTCGCGCCGGAGCGCTTGGTCACCTGCATCGAGACGGGGCCGGCGTGGGGGGCGGTCAGGCGGAAACCCGATTGCGACGGCGCCGGCACGGCAGCGCTGGCAGTGCGCGTCGTGTCGGCGACGACGGCGGATTCGGCAGTGGATTCGGATGTGGACATGCTGTGTTCTCCGTGTCACCAGCGGATGGACCCGCAGTAGGAAGGCACAGCGACGCATGCGATGAGACGCCGCGCTCGGCCGGCCTTCGCTCCTGCGAGCGAATCTAGAACCTGGCGGAAGAAAAAGGTCGAAAGCCGCGCGAACTCCGGACGGAGCGCAGCGATTCTCGGCCGGTCCCTCCCGCGAGGGATTGAAGCCCATCGCCGCGCCCTGGGGCGTGACGGTCGCGGCAGGTATTCGGACTCTCGGGCGCGAGGGTTCCCCTCACCTACTGGGCGCCGCTTCCCGGACCGCGAGGCCCAGTGCACTTGACGCCGGTCGTTCCCGATCACCGCTGCGGGGCAGCTCCGGACTTGCACCGGATTCTCTCGCAGCTCTTCAGCTGCGCACCCAGATGTTGTGCCGGGTGACTGCGACCCACACAAGATATGCCCTTCGTGACCGAATCGCAATTGAAATATTTGATCGCCGCCGAGGGCGCCGCGGCAGGCTAAACTTCGCGGCTCACGACGACCTCGAAGACACGGACGAGCGCCCATCAATACCGCCGAACACACCCCCCTGATGCGCCAGTACTTCGCCGCCAAGACGGAGTACCCCGACACGCTCGTGTTCTTCCGCATGGGCGA
>DASWPR010000034.1:0-2083 GCA_036398455.1 Dokdonella sp. | reverse complement strand
GATGCGGCCAGCAAACGCGTCCACGCCGACGCCATTCAGGCGCAGGGCGCGCAGTACGAATGCGCCCGGCAGCAGGAGCTCGACGCGCAGGAACTGCGCCTGCGCGTCCGTCGGAAGGGCCCAATGCAGGCTGGTCGTCGCCCCGTGCAGTTCGCAATGATGGGCAGTCAGCACCTCGTCGCGATAATTCTCGTCCGCGCGGCGGTAGCGGATCACGACGACGTCGTTCTGCAGCGATTGAGCAATGCTGGCGCGCTGCTGCTCCATCGCCAGGCGGGTCAACGTGAGGTCGATGATGTCCTGATCGAGGCAAGGTCCGAAGACCGCCTCGCCGCGTCGATAGATGTCGCCGAGCGTCGCCACGCGCGTCCACAGGTCGCCATCTCCCGCGTGGTCCCTGAAGGTTTCGTGCAGGTCGGCGACGAGCGTGGGCAATGTGTCTTCCGCATCCGCATGCAGCACCGCCGATTCCACATGGTGGCGTTCGCGCGCGTCGAGAAACAGGTCGATCTCACCTGCGCGTTCTTCCTCGAGGGCAGGCCATTCGATGCCCAGATCCTGGCCGATGCGCGCGATCTGCGTACGCCAGTCGGCGAGCAGATCACTGTAGTTCACGCACGATCGCAGGGCCGCACGCGTCGTGCGCTCGGCTTCGAACATGTACTGCAGCCAGCACAGATGAATCCGCGCCGTCGAGTCGGACCAGCCTACAGCGCGCGTCGAGCGGGCGATTTCCGCCGGATGCCGCGCGATCATCACCACGCGGGTACGGATGCCGAGCGAGGCGAAGGCTTCGATCCAGACCGGCGCGAATTTGCACAAGCGCGGGTCCTTGACGACCCAGCGCGCGGCCGCCGCGAAATCGCGCTCGATCAACGCGCGGACCTCGCCGACCGCCGACTGGAATTCGGGATGCTCGCGCCAGCCCGCCGGCATCTCGCGCGGGTCGAAGATCGAACGGCCGAAGGCGGCGAACAGGCGCTCGTGAATGCGGTACACATCCACATGTTCCCAGAAGCCCTTGCGATTGACGCCCTCCACCGCTGGCATCAGCGACGGCCCGCTGTCGAAACCGAGCAGATGCAGCAGGCCGGCCATCGCGGAGGTGCCGCCGCGATGCATGCCGAGGACGAGGATGGCGGTCGGATCCGACGTGGGCGTGGGCGCGTGCATCGAGGCTAGTGCCGGGAGATTGAAAGGATCGTGCGATCGGCCATCTCAACCGCCATATCGACGCTGGGTTCGAAATCGAGATCGACCAGGCCGGTGGCCAGCCGCTCCGGGTCGGGCAGTACGCGAAACATGGCCGCGTCGACGAGGCGTTCGAGGAAGATCTCTTCGCTGTCCAGGCGGCCGAGCACACCCGCATTGAGGAAATACGTGCCGGCCGCGAGCAGGCAGCGAAAGCCGAAGGCGACATCCACCGCGGCGCCGGCGTCGACCAGATCGAGGCCGCGTGGATGCACCGCCGTGGAGCTGCCAGCGAGCTCGAGCCCGGTCACGGTACGGATCATCATGCCGAAGCGCACCCGTGCCGCGGCCGCATCGAAATGCACGCGGTAGCGATAGACATAGCGCGCTCCGCTGCGCAGCACGTTGACCGGGCGTCCATCCGGCGTCTCGATGCGCACGGCATCCACCTGCACGCCGCGCCCGCCGTATTGCACGGTCTGCGGCACCAGGCCCGGATCGAAATAGCCGTCCGCGATATCCGCCTCGACCTCGTTGGCCGCGCGCTCGCCGGTCGCCGCCAATGTATCGCCGATGCCGTGGGCGGATTCGTCGCGAATCGACTGGCGGATCGCCGGCGCATCGGCTGCCGAAGCGTAGAGCAGCTTGTGGTAGCGCGAGATGACCGCTTTCGGCGGCCCCGTCATGAGCGCTTCGCCCGCATCCAGCAGCACGACGCGATCGCACAGCTGGGCGACCGTGCTGACGCCGTGCGAGACGAACAGCACGGTGGCGCCGCTCGCGCGGATGTGTTCGATGCGCGCGAAGCATTTGCGCTGGAACGCCTCGTCGCCGACGGACAGGGCTTCGTCGATGACGAGGATGTCCGGATCGACGTGGATCGCGACGGCGA
>DASWPR010000033.1:0-3973 GCA_036398455.1 Dokdonella sp. | reverse complement strand
GATTCCCAACGCCTTCGTCGCGGTCGACGGCGTCTATACCAACAAGTTTCCAGGCGGGGTCGCGTACCGGTGCTCGTTCAGAGTCACCGAGGCGGTCTATCTGGTCGAGCGCATGGTCGACGTGCTGGCGCAAAAGCTCGGCATCGACAAAGCCGAAATCCGCTTGCGCAACTTCATCCGCAAGGAGCAGTTTCCGTACACGACGCCGCTCGGCCTGGAATACGATTCGGGCGATTACGAACCGGCGCTGAAGAAAGTGCTCGCCGCAGTCGACTACCCCGGACTGCGCGCCGAACAGGCCGCGCGCCGCGCAGATCCGGATGCCGAATGGCTGCTGGGTATCGGCGTCGTGAACTTCACCGAGATCGTCGGCGCCGGGCCGTCGAAAATGTGCGACATCCTCGGCGTGGGCATGTTCGATTCGTGCGAGATTCGCGTGCATCCCGACGGCTCCGCCATTGCGCGCATGGGGACGATCACGCAGGGACAGGGGCATCAGACCACTTACGCGCAGATCATCGCGTCAGAAGCGGGGATTCCGGCGTCGGTGATTACGGTCGAAGAGGGCGACACCTCCACCGCGCCTTATGGCCTCGGCACCTACGGCTCGCGTTCCACGCCGGTGGCGGGCGCGGCGATCGCGCGCGCGTCGCGCAAGATTCGCGAGAAGGCCCGGCAGATCGCCGCGCATCTGCTCGAAGCCAGCCCCGGCGACGTCGAGTTCGATCTCGACCGCTTCGTCCTCAAAGGCTCGCCGGGCCAGTTCAAAACCATCAAGGAAGTGGCGTGGGCGGCGTACAACAACGTGCCCGAAGGGCTGGAGATGGGCCTCGAAGCCGTCGATTACTACGACCCGCCCAACTTCACGTTCCCGTTCGGCGCATACGTCTGTGTGCTGGAGGTGAACCGCTATACCGGCGAAACGCGGGTGCGCCGCTTCTACGCGCTCGACGATTGCGGCACGCGGATCAATCCGATGATCATCGAAGGACAGATCCACGGCGGCCTGACCGAAGGCTTCGCGGTGGCGATGGGGCAGGAGCTGCCCTACGACGAGGCCGGCAATCTGCTGGGCGCGACGCTGATGGATTACTTCGTGCCGACATCGGTGGAAACGCCGCACTGGGAGACCGATTTCACGGTGACGCCTTCGCCGCATCATCCGATCGGTGCGAAAGGCGTGGCCGAATCGCCGCACGTGGGCTCGATTCCGTGCTTTACGGCGGCGATGGTCGATGCGTTCGCGCACCTGGGCGTCACGCATATGAACATGCCGCACAACGCATATCGCGTCTGGCAGCAGTGCCGTGCGCTGGGACTCACGCGCCAGTGACGACGGAAAGCGTACCGGGGTAACGGCAAGCAGGCAGGCAAGCAGACACGCCGGCAGCGCGCAACCCATGCAAAGGATGGTCCGATGAAAGTCGTACTCGAAAAAGTATTTCCGCTGGCCGCCACGGCGGACAGCGCGTGGCAACTGATGCAGGACATCGAGGCGGTGGCCGGCTGCATGCCGGGCGCGAAGATTACCGAACGCATCGACGACACGCATTACAAAGGGACGATCACGGTGCGGCTCGGACCGGCCACCATGTCGTTCAAGGGCGACATCGAAGTGCTGCATCTCGACCCGGCGGCGCGCAGCCTGCATCTGACCGGCAAGGGCGCGGACGCGACCGGCACCTCGGCGGCCTCGATGGATCTGGTCGCCGCGGTGCAGGCGAGCGGCGAGACCTGCGAGCTGACCGGCAGGAGCGAAGTGACGATGAGCGGCAAGGCCGCCTCGCTCGGCGGCCGGCTGATGGGCCCGGTGTCGGAGCAGATGCTCAAGCAGTTCGTGGCGAACTTCGCGGCGCGGCTGCCGGCCGTGCCGGCGCAGCAGGGCGCGACGCCCGCCGGCACGGCGCCGGCAAGCTCGCAGCAGCCGCCGCCGTCCGTCACGCCTGAAGCCGCCGCGCAGCCTTCCGAACTGAACGGCCTCGCGCTCGCATGGGCCGTGATACGCGAATGGCTGCGGGGGCTGTTCTCCCGCAAGACGGCTTGAGGACGCGAAGCGATCATGGCCACCGACCGCATGCACGACGTCGTCGATCTGCAGGCGCGGCTTGCGCAGCACGGCTTTATCGCCGAGCGCAGCTTTGCCGCGACCTTGCTGCTGACGATGGAAATGCGCCGGCCGTTGCTGCTCGAAGGCGAGGCCGGCGTCGGCAAGACGGAAGTCGCCAAGGCGCTCGCGCGGCTGCTGGACACGCGGCTGATCCGCCTGCAATGCTACGAAGGGCTCGACGCGCATTCCGCGCTCTATGAATGGAACTACCAGCATCAACTGCTGGCGATCAAACTGCTCGAACAGGACGACCGGCCGATTCCGGAGAAGGAGCAGGACATTTTCTCCGAGCGCTATCTGCTCAAGCGGCCGCTGCTCGAAGCGATCACCACGACGCCGGCTCCCGTGCTGCTGATCGACGAAATCGACCGGACCGACGAAGCGTTCGAAGCCTATCTGCTGGAGCTGCTTTCCGACTTCCAGATGTCGATTCCGGAGCTGGGCGTGATACGTGCCGCGGAGCGGCCGTTCGTGATTCTGACCTCCAACGGCACGCGCGAAATCTCCGACGCGTTGCGGCGCCGCTGCCTGTATCAGTACGTCGACTATCCGGGCTTCGACAAGGAGCTGCTGATCGTGCGCACCCAGATTCCCGACGTGCCGGAGCAGCTGGCGCGGCAGATGGTCGAATTCGTCCAGTCGGTCAGGCAAATGGATCTGCGCAAGAAACCCGGCCTTGCCGAAACGCTCGACTGGGTTGCCGCGTTGCTGCGCCTCGGCGTCAGCGCGATCGATGCGGACGGCGTGGAGCGGATCATGGATTCACTCGCCGCGCTCGTCAAAACACGCGAGGATCAGGCCGGCCTGACCCGGCCGGTTGTCGAAAAACTGGTGGCGTCATGCTGACCGGCATCGACCGGGCCGACGCGCGGCGCCCTCCGCCGGCGAGCCTCGAAGAGGCGCTCGTGGCCCGCTATGCCGGCTTTGCCGGCTGGCTGCGCGCGAACGATTTTCGTGTGACGGGCGGCGACGTGGCCGCCTCGATGGAAATCGCGCTGCGCATGGGCCAACTGGACAGCCAGGTGCTGCGCTGGAGCCTGCGCGCGTTGCTCTGCTCGCGTGCGCAGGAGTGGCGGCGCTTCGACGAACTGTTCGACGCATATTTCCTTGCGCCGAACCGCCGCAAGCTGGTCGAAACGCGGGCGGGCGGCGCGGGCCGCATCGAGCGGGATAACGGCGCGGGGCCGCGCGACGGCAGCGAAGGCATGCCGCTCTCTCTGGCGAGTGGAGGCGGCGGCGCCGCGGCGCTGCCCAACGGCGGCACGGCCGAGCAGGGCGCCAGCCTGGAGGCGTCGTTGGCCCACGCGGATTTCCGTCATCTGCACCAGCCCGACGAACTGTTCGCGATCGACGCCGCGATCCGCCGTTTCGTGCAGCGTCTGCACGGCATCCAGTTGCGCCGCGAGCGGCGCGCGAACGCCGGCCGCGTGATCGACATGGCGTGGACGGTGCGCCGCAGCGTATCGCGCGGCGGCCTGCCGCTCGAGCTGGGCTGGCGCCGCAAGCGGCGCCTGCGGCCGCGCATCGTGCTGCTGCTGGACGTGAGCCGCTCCATGAGCCTGTACAGCTTTTTCTATCTGCGGCTTGCGCGCGTGCTGAGCGCGCGGGTGTCCGACGTGCATTGCTTCATCTTCCACACGCGGCTGGTGGGCGTCGGGCAGGCGCTGCGCGACCCGGACCCGTGGCGCTCGCAGGAGCGCCTGCAATTGCTGTCGGCAGGGTGGGCGGGCGGCACGCGCATCGGCGACAGTCTCGACGAATTCAACCAGCAGCATGCCGCGCGGCTGCTGCACTCGCGCACGGCTGTGGTGGTGGTCAGCGACGGTTACGACGCCGGTGAACCAGAGCGCCTCGAACAGGCGCTTG
>DASWPR010000032.1:0-6040 GCA_036398455.1 Dokdonella sp. | reverse complement strand
GGCCGGCATCTTCCGCCTCCGTTCGGTTGTCTTGCGCTGCAGCAGAATCCGAGGGGACACGATGATCTTCTGGCGAGTCAAGCCGCTTGAAAAAATTCTGGAGACCGCCGAGAAAAAGTCGCTCAAACGACAGCTGGGGGCACTGCAGTTGACCTTGCTGGGAGTCGGCGCCGTGATCGGCACCGGCATCTTCGTGCTGACGGCGGTCGCGGGGCAGAAAGCCGGCCCCGGCATGATGCTCTCCTTCGTCATCGCCGCCCTGGTGTGCGGACTCGCCGCACTCGCCTACGCCGAGCTGGCCGCAATGATTCCGGTTTCCGGCTCCGCCTATACGTATACGTACGGCGTGATCGGCGAACTCTTCGCCTGGGTCGTCGGCTGGGCACTCGTGCTCGAATACGCCGTCGGCGCCGCAGTGGTATCGGGCGGCTGGTCGAACCATATGAACGACCTGCTCGCCCATGCCGATCTGTTCGGATACGTCCAGCCCGGCGCGCTCGCCCTTCCGCTGTTCCTGCGCAGCGGACCGTATGCCGGCGGCACCTTCAATCTCCTCGCCTTCCTGATTTCGCTCGTGGTGACGTTCCTGCTGGTGATCGGCACGTCGAAGAGCGCAAAGGTCAATTCGGTGCTGGTGGCGATCAAGATCGTCGCATTGACCGTCTTCATCATCATCGCGCTGCCCGCCGCGAAGACCGCGAATTTCTCGCCGTTCCTGCCTGGCGGATGGGGAACGCCGATGGGGGGCGTCGGCGTACTCGGGGCCGCCGCATCCATCTTCTTCGCGTATGTCGGCTTCGATGCGGTTTCCACGGCGGCCGAAGAGACCAAGAACCCGAATCGCAACATTCCGATCGGCTTGATCGGCTCCCTCGTCATCTGCACCATCTTCTATCTGCTGGTCGGATACGGCGCTGTCGGCGCCGCGGGATCGCAGCCCCTGCTGGGTCCGGATGGCGTTCCGTTCGTTCCGGGCAGCGAGGAATTTGCCGCAGCGTGCAAGGACTCGGCGGCGCTGGTGTGCAGCGGCGAACCGCTGGTTCATGTTCTGCGCAGCCTCAATTTCCCGTCCATCGGCAACCTGGTCGGCGTCGCCGCGGTGCTTGCCCTGCCTTCGGTCATCCTCATGATGATGTTCGGCCAGACGCGCATCTTCTTCACCATGTCGCGCGACGGCCTGCTGCCGGAGTTCTTCTCCAGGGTTCATCCGCGCTTCCATACGCCCTATGTGATCACGATCATCACGGGCGTCGTCGTTGCTTTCTGTTCCGCGTTGTTCCCCGTCGGCGCATTGGCGGATACCTCCAACACGGGAACCCTGCTCGCGTTTGCGATGGTCTCCATCGGCGTGATGATTCTTCGCAAGCAGCAGCCGGGTCGAGCGCGGCCGTTCCGCACGCCGTTCGTCTGGGTCGTTTGTCCCCTTGCGGTGTGCGGCTGCCTGCTGCTGTTCCTGAGCCTGCCGACGTTCGCGCTCGAGGTGTTCGCCGGATGGGCGATCTTCGGCCTGCTGATCTATTTCTTCTACAGCCAGCGTCGCAGCCATCTGGCCACCGGCCACGTCAGCTGATGCGCTTTCCATAGTTGTTTCGAGGAGGCCGGCGCATCTGTGCCGGCCTCGTTGTCTGCACGAATTCGCTGGGACGCCGAAATTCTCATGCTCGATCAACTGCTCGCCAAGAAAACAGACTTCTCCGAATACGACAGCGGCGACGGCCCCTGCCTGAAGCGTACGTTGGGCCCCTGGGGACTGACCGCGCTCGGCATTGGCGCGGTGATCGGTGGCGGCATCTTCGTGATCACGGGTACCGCGGCTGCCGAACACGCGGGACCGGCGATCATCCTGTCCTTCATCATCGCGGCGGTCTGCTGCAGCTTCACCGCGCTGTGCTATGCGGAGTTCGCCACGCTGATCCCGATGTCGGGCAGCTCCTATTCGTATGCGTACGCCACGCTCGGCGAACTGGTCGCCTGGTTCATCGGCTGGAACATGGTGCTGGAATACGGCGTGTCGGCTTCCGCGGTCGCGGTAAGCTGGACCGGCTATTTCACCAGCCTGCTGGAGCACTTCGGCATCGTGCTGCCGGCCGCGCTGACGAATGCGCCGCTGGCCTTGCAGGACAATCACATCGTCACGACCGGCGCCTGGTTCAACCTGCCGGCGGTCGCGATCGTGCTCGCGCTGACCTGGCTGTGCTATGTCGGCATCCGCGAATCGAGCGGCGCCAACCTTGCGATGGTGATCCTCAAGGTCGGCCTGATCATCATCGTGATCGTCGCCGGCTGGCACTACGTCAATCCGGACCTGTGGCATCCGTTCGTCCCGCAGAACCAGGGCGGCGACAAGTACGGCTGGTCCGGCGTGCTGCGTGCCGCGGCGATGGTGTTCTTCGCCTACATCGGTTTCGAGGCGACCTCGACCGCGGCGCAGGAAGCGAAGAACCCGCAGCGCGACCTGCCGATCGGCACGATCACCTCGCTGGCGGTGTGCACGATCCTCTACATCGGCATGGCGGCGGTGCTGACGGGGCTGCTGCCGTTCGGTCAGCTCGGCACCAGCGAGCCGGTGGTCACCGCGGTGCGCGCGCATCCGGAACTCGGCTGGCTGCGCATCGTGGTCGAAGTCGGCGCCCTGATCGGCCTGTCGTCGGTGATCCTGGTGATGGTCATCGCGCAGCCGCGCATCTTCATGATCATGGGCCGCGACGGCCTGCTGCCGCCGGTGTTCGCGAAGATCCATCCGCGCTACTGCACGCCGCACATCAACACGGTGATCACCGGCATCGGCATCGCCGCACTCGCCGCGGTATTTCCGCTCGACGTGCTCGGCGACCTCGTTTCGATGGGCACCCTGATCGCGTTCTGCGCAGTCTGCGCCGGCGTATGGATTCTGCGCCGCACGCAACCCGACGCGCCGCGCACATTCCGTGTACCGTGGGCGCCGGTCACCTGTACCCTGGGTATCGCAAGCTGTCTGATGCTGCTCAGTACGATGAGCTGGTACAACTGGACCTTGCTGGTGATCTGGACCGTGATCGGCATGGCCATCTACGCCGGCTACGGCTATCGCAACAGCAAACTGCGGAAACGTTAAGCCAACCATCGGCAAGATGGCGGACCTGACCGTGCGGTCGCTTCTCGAAGCGCGACTGCGCCCGTTGTAGGTTCCGGGACGCCCTCGACGCGCGCGCCCGCTTCGCATGGGAGTGGTTGTGCCGTCTTTATTCCGCTGGTTTCCGTTCCGCGCTTCATCCCGGCCGCATATCCCCGACACGACCGTCGATGAAGGCGACGCGCCCCTGCGTGCGGAGCTGCTCAGCACCGAACAGATGGAAGAACACGGCCGTGCGCTCGCCGGCGGCCATCAGGTACGCATCGGCCGCGCGACGGACGGGCTGCTGCTGCAGCGCCTGGCCGACAACGAGGCCGTCCTGCGCAACAGCTGCGCGGTGCTGGCCGACGCGATCAAGGCCGGCCATCGCGTCACGCCTGCGGGCGAATGGCTGCTCGACAATCTGTACCTGATCGACGAGCAGATCCGCACCGCGCGGCGCCATCTGCCGCAGCGCTACAGCTCGGAACTGCCGTGCCTGGAACGCGGCGCGTCGGCTGGACTGCCGCGCGTCTACGACATCGCCTTGAACGCGATCTCGCACGGCGACGGCCGCGTCGATCCGGACACGCTCGCCCGCTTCGTCAACGCGTACCAGGAAACCACGCCGCTCGCGCTCGGCGAGCTGTGGGCGATCCCGATCATGCTGCGCCTCGCGCTGATCGAGAATCTGCGCCGCGTGGCGTTCCGCGTGCGCGACGATCGCCGCTATCGCAACCTCGCCGGCAACTGGGCCGACGCGATGATCGATATCGTCGAGAAGGAGCCGAACAACCTGATCCTCGTGGTCGCCGACATGGCGCGCTCGCAGCCGCCGATGAAGGGGGCCTTCGTCGCCGAGCTGGTGCGCAGGCTGCAAGGCCACAGCGCTGCGCTGGCACTGCCGCTGACCTGGATCGAGCAGCGCCTGCGCGAAGCCGGCCTGACCATCGAACAGCTCGTGCACGCGACGAACCAGGAAGAGGCCGCCGATCAGGTCTCGATCAGCAACAGCATCGGCAGCCTGCGCCTGCTCGAGGCGATCGACTGGCGCGAGTTCGTCGAGAACGCCAGCCATGTCGAACGCGTGCTGCGGGCAGACCCGGCGGCGGTGTATGCCAACATGGATTTCGCCACGCGCGACAACTATCGCCACGCAGTCGAGAAACTCGCCAAAGGCTCGGGCAGGTCCGAGGCCGATGTCGCGACACGCGCGATCGAACTTGCGTCCTCGGCGGGACAGACGGCCGACATCGCTTCGGAGAGCCATGTCGGCTACTACCTCGTCGACGCCGGCCTTGCGCGCCTGCAGCGCGACTGCGGACAGCGCGGCCGCCTGTCCGCACTGCGCACCGGCGCAGTCGCCTTTCCGGCGTATTTCGCCGTGCTGTTCGCGATGGGCATCCTGCTTGCGCTGCCGGCGCTGCTGCATCTGCCCTACCCGGCCCTGCCGCTGTGGCTGTCGGCGTCGAGCGCCCTGGCGGCGATCATCGCGCTCAGCCAGCTCGCGCTCGCCCTGGTCAACCGGTTCGCCTCGCTGGTGGTGGCACCGCGGTCGCTGCCGCGGCTGGATTTCCGCGACGGCGTACCGCCGCATGCACAGACGCTGGTGGTCGTGCCGAGCCTGCTCGGCAGCGCCGGCGAAGCGGCCGAACTGGTCGACGAACTCGAGATCCGCTTTCTCGCCAATCGCGATCCGGCCCTGCGCTTCGGCCTGCTCACCGATTTCAGCGACTGGCACGAGGAACAGCGCGCAGACGACGATGCCGTACTGGCGGTCGCCGCCGACGGCATCGCCGCGCTGAATGCGCGCTACGCAAATCCCGGCGAGGACGTGTTCTTCCTGCTGCACCGGCCGCGCCGCTGGAGCGACAGCGAGCGCAGCTGGATCGGCTTCGAGCGCAAGCGCGGCAAGCTCGGCGAGTTGAACGCGCTGCTGCGCGGCCACGGCGTGGAGCGCTTCTCGCGCATCGTCGGCGACGTCGACCGTCTCGCCGGCACGCGCTACGTGATCACGCTCGATACCGACACGCAGCTGCCGCGCGATGCCGCACGCGAACTCGTCGCAGCGATGCAGCATCCATTGAACCGGCCGCGCTTCGACGCCGCCTCGCGTCGCGTCGTCGCCGGCTACGGCATCCTGCAGCCGCGCATCGGCACCAGCTTCGCGGCCGATCGCGATTCGCGCTTCGCCCTGCTGTTCGGTGGCGAACCGGGGCTCGATCCGTACACGCGCGCGGTCTCCGACACCTACCAGGACCTGTTCGGCGAAGGCTCGTTCACCGGCAAGGGCATCTACGACGTGGACGCGTTCGAGCACGTGCTCGAAGCGCGCTTTCCGCTCAACCGCATCCTCAGCCACGACCTGCTCGAAGGCTCGTACGCACGCTCGGGGCTGATTACCGAAGTGGAACTCTACGAACGCTATCCGCAGACGCCCGCGCTCGATGCGCGCCGGCGCTACCGCTGGATTCGCGGCGACTGGCAGATTGCCGAATGGCTGTTCCCGCGCGTGCCGACGGCGGCGGCGCACAAGGAATCCAATCCGCTGTCGGGGCTTTCGCGCTGGAAGATCTTCGACAACCTGCGCCGCAGCCTGGTGCCGGTCGCGCTGCTCGCGGTGCTGCTGCTCGGCTGGACGCTGCTCGGTCAGGCGGGATTCTGGACCGCGGTCGCACTGGAAATCCTGCTGCTGCCGGTGGTGCTCGATATCGCACTGACCGCATCGCGCAAGTCGCCCGACATCACCCTCGGCCGCCATCTCATCCTGAGCCTGCGCGACGCCGGCCGTCGCTTCGCCCAGCTCGCGTTCATCGTCGCCTGCCTGCCGTTCGATGCCTGGCTCAGCATCGATGCGATCGCGCGCACCTTCTGGCGCGTGCATGTCTCGAAGCGGCGCCTGCTGCAATGGGTCGCCTCGCGCAGCGCCGAACAAGGCCGCGCG
Source organism: Dokdonella sp. (assembly GCA_036398455.1). Taxonomy (GTDB): domain Bacteria; phylum Pseudomonadota; class Gammaproteobacteria; order Xanthomonadales; family Rhodanobacteraceae; genus Dokdonella_A. The sequence goes on along the minus strand of DASWPR010000032.1, from coordinate 5 downwards.
CGGCG
>DASWPR010000031.1:0-5658 GCA_036398455.1 Dokdonella sp. | reverse complement strand
GTTGCCGGTGCGCGAAGGCGAGAACGTCTTCGTCTGCTTTCTCGCCTTCAAGGATGCGCAGGCATGGGATCGCCATTTCGGCAGCCTCGCGCGTACCGGCAACCAGCACGATGCACGCGGCAAACCGTCGTCCGATCCGCTGATCCTGCGTCTGGCGCCGACCGCGCGTTCGCACATCCGCGGTTGAGGCGCAGCTCGCCGTCACCGGCAGCACGCACCGGCATGGCCCACTGAAAAAGCCCGATCGGGGAGCGTCCCGTGAAGAAGACCTATGCCGGAAGTTGCCATTGCAAAGCCGTGCGTTTCGAACAAGGAGTCATTCCATGTCACCTCTGATACAGTTTCTGGTTCGCGCTTATCTCCCGCTGGCGGCACGACACACGTTGATCGACGGTGCGGTGCATTTCCGGCGAAAACCCCCTGCCGTTCCAGCAGCGGGCGGCGACGCGAAACCTGCCCGCGTCGCCACGCTGCCGCGGCGTCCGCTGCGGCTTGACGAGCGCAAGCGCGCCGCCTCGCTCGCCGCGTGACGGCCGCGCAACCTGCATGACACGACCCACCATCAAGGAGAACAACACCGTGGCTGCCCCATCGAAACTGCGTCGCCTGACGCCAGTGCTGATCGTCGAACGGATCGAACCGGGCCTCGCGTTCTGGATCGACCGCTTCGGCTTCGCGCAGACGAATGCCGTTCCCGGCGACGACGGCAAACTGGTCTTCGCCAGCCTCGAAAAGGACGGCATCGAGATCATGTACCAGACACGCGCCAGCGTGCTCGCCGAGCGAGCCGATGCGGCGGCCGAGCTCGACGGTCATTCGATCGTCGTGTTCGTCGAGGTCGCTTCGCTCGACGCGATCTAGGCCTCGCTCGCCGGCGTGCCGATCGTCACGCCGCGCCATCGCACGTTCTACGGCAGCGAGGAAATCTACGCGCGCGAGCCTGGCGGCAACCTGATCGGCTTCGCGCAGTTCGGCCAGGTAGAGGCGGACTGACGGGTGCCGTCGTCGCGCCCGGGTGCGCCATGCGCGCGCGGGCGTGACGGCGGGCCATTCGCCGGCACGCGCAGGATGGCCGCGATGTCTTTGCCAGTGAGACGCGCGCACGCCATCATCGGCGGATGCGCCGAGCCGACCGACTGTTCCTCATCATCCACGCCCTGCGTGGCCGCCGCACCGCACTGGCCGCGCGCAGCCTCGCGCAGACGCTGTCGGTCTCGCTGCGCACCGTGTATCGCGACGTCGCCGATCTGCAGCTGTCCGGTGTGCCGATCGAGGGCGAGGCCGGCATCGGCTACGTCCTGCGCAAGGGCGCGGATATCCCGCCACTGATGTTCAACGCCGACGAACTCGAGGCCCTGGTCGTCGGCACGCGCTTCGTGCGTGCGTTCGCGGGCAGCCGCCTCAGCGCCGGCGCGAAGGCGGCGCTGCTGAAGATCGAAGCGGTGTTGCCGGAAGAATTGCGCGATCGTGCGACCCGTTCGCGCATCTTCGCGCCCGGAGGATGGAACGAGACGAAGTCCGGTCTGATCGATCGCCTGCACGCGGCGATCGCCGAGCACCGCGTGCTGCGCCTGGACTATCGCGACGAATCCGGCCGCGCCTCGCTGCGCGACGTCGAACCGCTCTGCCTCGCCTTCTGGGGAGGCACGTGGACCCTCGGCGCGTGGTGCCGCCTGCGCGACAACTTCCGCAATTTCCGCCCGGACCGCATCGCCAGTTTCGAGCCGAGCGGCGAGGTCTTCGTCGAAACCGACCAGCGCGGCCTGAACGCGTATCTGCGCCAGGCCGGCGCCGAGGTCGACGAGATCGGCTGAGGCGTGCGTGATGCGCGCGCCGTGCGGCTCAGATGATCCGCAGCGTGATCGCCTTCAACACCGCGCGCGTGCGATCGCGCGTGTCGAGCTTGTCGAGGATGTCGGAGACATAGTTCTTCACCGTGCCCTCGGCGAGAAACAGCGAGCGGGCGATCTCCTTGTTCGAATAGCCGCCGGCGAGCAGGCGCAGGATCGCGATTTCGCGCTCGCCGAAATTCGCCTTCGGCGCAGCCTGCTCGCGATAGGCGTAGCGTGCGCGCACCGGATCGGTCGCCACCGGCTGCAGCAGCGACTCGCCGCGTGCGACCGCGCGGATCGCATCGTGCAGGTCTTCCGGCGCGGCATCCTTGAGCAGGAAACCTTGTGCGCCCGCGTCGACGGCGTCGAGCAGCAGGGCGCTGTCGTCGAACGTGGTCAGCAGGATCATGGGTGTCGCATCGGCGCGCGCACGCAGGCGACGCAGTGCCTCGGTGCCGGACACCGCCGGCATGCGGATATCCGACAGCACGACGTCGACCGCGGTGTGCGCGAGCGCATCGAGCAGGGTCGCGCCGTCGTCCGCCTCGATCGCGACGAGGATGTCGCCGAACTGCTCGAGCAGCGCCTTGAGGCCGGCGCGCACGAGTGCCTGGTCATCGGCGAGGGCGATGCGGAGCGGTGCCGTCATCGGTCCATGGTCGCATGCCGCGAGGCCGTCGCCTTCATGCGGCCGGCACCCAGGCGTTGATGCGGAAGCCGTGCTCGCCGGTGAGCGCAAGGCCGCCGCCGATCGCCTCAAGACGTTCGCGCATGCCGGTGAGGCCGTTGCCGGGCTGGATCGAGGCGCTGCCGCGGCCATCGTCGCGCACCTCGAGCACGATGCGTCCCTGCGCACGCGTCAGGGTCAGCCAGACATGCTCGGCGTTGGAATGCCGCGCGGCGTTCGTCAACGCCTCCTGCGCCGTGCGCAGCAGCGCCTGCGCCTGTTCGACATCGTCGACGCGCGTGTCCGCAGCGATCTCGATATGCACGCGCGGCTTCGGCAGCGGCGCCGCGAGTTCCTCGATCGCGCGTTTGAGATCGAGTCCCTCGTGCTTGCGCAACTGCCCGACCACGCCGCGCAGATCGTCGAGCAGTTCACCGGCGAGGCCCGCCGCCGTCGTCACGGCGGGCGGCGCGCCGGCCGGGTCGCGCGCGAGCAGCGCGAGCTGCAGTTTCAGCGCAGTCAGCTTGTGGCCGGACACGTCGTGCAGCTCGCGCGCCAGGCGCAGGCGCTCGCCGTCGCGCGCGCTCTCTTCGAGCAGCGAACGCGTCGCCAGCAGATGCGCATTGACCTGCGCCAGCTCGTCGCGCGACCGCTCGGCCTGCTTCGCGTAGTAGCCGGTCAGCCCGGCGAAGGCCTGGAACCCGAGGTACATGAAGAACACCAGGACGACCGTGCCCGGCGTCGACCACACCGTGAACAGGATCGCCAGCAGGCCGAGGTTGGCCGCGCCGACAAGGGCGATCATGCCGATGCGCGGAAGATCCACCGCCTGTGCGACCACGATGATCAGCAGGACCGCGCCGAGCGTGTCATGCGTCCAGGCGACCAGTCCGAGTGCGGCGGCCGTTTGCACGATCAACGCACTCGTCAATACCGCGCGTGCGTGCGTTTCGCGCCACGCGGCGAACACGAAGCCGGCGAGGAAGAGCAGCATCAGCGCGGCGCCGATCAGGCGCTCGCGTGAACCGCCGACCGTGCCGCCGGTAAAGCCGCCGATCATCAGGCCGATGAAGATCGTGGCCCAGGTCATGTAGGCGGCGCAGTTCAGCGGCGAGAACAGGCTGCGGCAGCGATCGTTCATGGCAGCGCGATCCGGGAGGGCTGGCTCGCTGTGTACGCCCGCGCGCCGCCCGACTCAAGGGTTGCGCGCGAAAAGGTGACTTCCGGCAGGTCGAATTCGTGACCGCCGGCATCTCGCTGCGGCGGCGTCCGGCGCGCAGCATGGCAGCCGTCGTTCCACCCTTGGCGGGAGCCGCTCATGATCTTCGAGATCCTTCGCAACACGCCGGTCTGGGTGTATCTGCTGTTCGCCTATCTGCTCTGGATGGGGCTGAAGCGCCTGCAGCCGTCCGTGCGCGACGTGCGACGCGTCTATATCGTGCCGGCCGTCTTCATCGTGTGGGGGCTTTACGGTCTCGTGCAGCGCGGCGATCAGCTGCCGCATGCCGGCTGGAACTGGCTCATCGGCGCCGCGCTGGGCGCCGCGCTCGGTCTGCTGCTGCAGCAGCGCATCGAAGTCGATCGTCTGCGCGGGCGCGTGCTGCAGCCGGCCAGCGTAGTGCCGCTGCTGCGCAATCTGGCGATCTTCGGCAGCCACTATCTGCTCAATGTCGCCGCGGCGATCCACCCGCGCGAAAGCGCCGGCTACCTGGCGTGGGACATGATCGTCTCGGGGCTGGGCGCCGGCTATTTCTTCGGCTGGGCGGTGCGCTTCGCGCTCGCCTATCGCGCCGCGCCGCAGGTCGATCTCGACGGCGGCTGTTCGTCGCCCGTCCCGCTGCGCGGCTGATGCATTCCACCCCTGCGAGGATTTCGACATGAAGATCGCCATCGCGCGCCTGCTCTGCCTCGCCTGCGTATTCTGCTGCGCGGCGCAGGCGGCCGACCTCGATATCACGGTCACCGACATTCGCGTGGCGAAAGGCACGCTGATGATTGCCGTCGTCGACACTGCCGCCGCCTGGGACGATCAGGCCCAGGCGGCCGCAGCGATGACGCGCAAGGCGAGCGGCGCGCAGGAGGTGTTTCATTTCTCCAATCTGCCGCCGGGCAGCTATGCCGTGAAGGTGATGCACGATGAGAACGACAACGGCAAGCTCGACGTCAACTTCATGGGCATGCCGATCGAAGGCTACGGCTTCAGCAACAATCCGCAGCTGCTGCGCAAGCCGACGTTCGACGAAGCGAAGTTCGAGCTCGGCGCCGGCGGCGGCGCGATCACGATCCATCTGCGCTGAGGTGCCGCGATGAATCGTCGTGGTTTTCTGCGTGATATCGCCGCCGCCGGTGCCGCGTTCGCACTGGCGCCCGGCCTGCTGCGCGCCGAAGTCGCTTCGGCGACGGACAGCGAGCGCTTCGCGCGCGCACGGGCGAAGCAAGCCTGGCTCGGCGGCTGGAAGGGCGTCGACAGCGCCAGCCTGGGCCCGACCACGGCGACGATCGAAGGCCGCCTGCCGGAAGGCTTCGCCGGAACGCTGTATCGCAACGGGCCGGCCTGGTTCGAGCGCGCCGGCTTCCGCTACCGGCATTGGTTCGATGGCGACGGCATGCTGCACGCGTGGCGCTTCGGCGCGCGCTCGGTCGAGCATCGCGCGCGCATGATCGCCACTTCGAAATTCACGCGCGAGCAGGCGGCTGGACGCTTCCTGCTGCCGGCGGCGGGCACGACGATTCCGGCGGCCGTGCAGATCCGCAACAACGACGACGTGAACACGGCGAACACCGCGGTGATCCGCTTCGACGGACGCCTGTTCGCGTTGTGGGAAGGCGGATCGGCCTACGAGCTGGAAGCGGACACCCTGCATACGCTCGGACCCGTCAGCTGGCGTGACGACCTCGTCGCCGCGCCGTTTTCCGCCCACCCGCTGATCGAGCGCGACGGCTCGCTGTGGAACTTCGGTTCGCTCGATCTGCTGAGCGGCTCGGGCCTGCTGCTCTGGCATATCGGGGCGGATGGCAAGCTCATCCGCAGCGCGACCCTGGCGACACCGGCGCCGGGCTATCTGCACAGCTTCGCGATGACGCAGCGCCATCTCGTCTTCATGCTGATGCCCTACCAGCTGGCGCAGGGGCAAGGTGCCGCGTTCTTCGAGCGGCTGC
>DASWPR010000030.1:0-4625 GCA_036398455.1 Dokdonella sp. | reverse complement strand
GCGCCTGGCGCACCATCAGGAAGTCCGAATGCAGCGGATCGAGCGGCACGAGCCACGGCGCGAAGATCGCGGTCGCAACGAACAGCACGATCACGACGCCAGCCGCGACGCTCGCGGGCCGGCGCAGCAGCCGGCGGCCGGCGGTATGCAGGCGGCTCGACGCACGCGGCGCGGCGGCGGAGGGCAATGGAACGATGACAGCCATCGTCAACTCCTCAAACGCGGGTTGATCACAAAATACAGCATGTCGGCGGCGAGGCTCACGAGCAGGAACATCACCGACGACACGAGCACGAGCCCCTGCACGACCTGATAATCGCGATTGAGCACGCTGTCGACCATCAGCTTGCCGAAGCCTGGAATCGAGAACACCTGCTCGGTGAGCACCGCGCCCGCGAGCAACTGGCCGAACTCGATTGCGCCGAGCGTGACGATCGGCATCAGCGCATTGCGCAGCGCGTGGCGCAGCACGACGCGCGTCTCGGTCAGTCCTTTCGCGCGGGCCGTGCGCACGTAGTCGGCGCTCAACGCGTCGAGCATCGCGCTGCGCATGTGCCGCATCAGCACGCCGGCAATGCCGGTGCCGAGCACGATGGACGGCAGCACGAAGCCCATCGCGCAGCGCAGCGGATCCTCGGAAAACGGCACGTAGCCGGACGCCGGAAACCAGTTCAGATGCACGCAGAACGCGAGCACGAGCAGGATGCCGAGCCAGAAGTGCGGGACCGAGATGCCGCACAGCGCGAAGGCGGTCGCGAGCACGTCCGCGATACGCCCGCACCGGGTCGCGGCAACAATGCCAAGCGGAATCCCGACAGCAAGCGCGAGCATCATCGACGCGAACGCCAGTTGCAGCGTGATGCCGAGCTTGCCCACGAGCAGTTGCGTGACGCCGATGTCGTTGCGCATCGACACGCCGAGATAGCCGTGCAGCGCGCCGCCGACCCAGTGCAGGTACTGCACGTAGACCGGCAGGTCGAGGCCGTACTTGTGGCGCAGTTCGCCGAGCGTCTGTGCATCGACGTTCTCTCCGCCCGCGAGCGCGAGCGCGGGATCGCCGGGCAGCATCCGCTGCAGCAGGAAGATCAGCACGGACAGGATCAGCACGGCCGGCAGCGCAAGCGCGAGACGGCGGCAGACGTATGCGGCAAAGCGGATCACGGGCGGCTCCTCATCACGGCTGCAGATGCAGCCCCTTTACGCGGATCGTGCTGTCCGGATGCGGCACGAAGCCGCTCAGCTTCGCGCTCACGCCGGTGAAGGTGCGCCGGTGCCACAGCACGGACGACGGATAGTCCGGCACGAGCATTGCATTGACCTCGCGATACAGGCGCTGACGCTCTCTATCGGTCGTGGCCTCGCGCGCGGCGACCATCACCTGGTCGACGGCCGGATCGCAGAACTTCGAATCGTTCGTCGGGCCGTTGCACGAGTACTGCGCGTACAGGTTGCCGTCCGGATGCGGACGGCCGCTCCAGAAGTTGAAGATCGCGTCGAAGTCGCCGCGCCGCGCGCGTTGCAGCATGACCGCGTCTTCCTGCGTCTCGATCTTCATCGTGATGTCCGCTTCGGCGAGCATGGCCTGGATCATCTGCGCGGCTTCCTGGCGCTCGCGCTCAGGCGGCACGAGCAGCGTGAACGTCAGATGCGCGACGCCAGCCTGCTGCAGCAGGCGGCGCGACGCGGCGACGTCGCGCGCCGGCACCGGATGCGCGGGATCGTAGTACGGACTCGAAGGACCGACGAACTGGTTGCCCGGCTGATACTGGTCGTTGAACAGCGCCTTCACGAGCACGCGCCGGTCTATCGCGAGATCGACCGCGTGCCGCACGCGCACGTCGCGGAAAATCGCGGCGCGCGGACCATTGCCGCTGTTGTAGCGGATGTAGTGATAGCCAAGGTCTGGCGCGGACACGACCTTCACGCGCGGATCGTGCGCGAGTTGCGGCAGGTCTGTGGGCGTCAGGCGTTCGGCGATCTGGATCTGGCCGGAGCGCAGCGAAGAGAGGCGCACTGTCGAATCGCCAATTGGCAGGTACTCGATCCGGTCCGGGTCGCCGGCTGTGTGCGCGGCGTGCCAGTAGCCCGCGAATTTCTCGACGACGATGCGTCCCTGCGGCACGCGCTCCACAAACCGGTATTCGCCCGCGCAGACCGGCTGCGAGCCGAAGCGGTCACCGAGTTGTTGCGCGGCCTGCGGCGCGACCATCATCCCCGCTCGTTCCGCGAGGCTGTAAAGCAGCAGGTTCGCTTGCGGCGCGTTCAGCACGAAGCGCACGTCCGACGGGTCGACGACATCGACGTGATCGACCATGCTCAGTTCCGTGCGCCGCAGCGAGCCTGGCAATGTCATATGCCGCTTGATGTTGAACGCGAGCGCGGCGGCGTCGAACGTTTCGCCGTCATGGAACTTCACGCCTGTGCGCAGCTTCACCGTGACCGACCTGCCGTCCTTCGCGACCTCGTAGCCCGTTGCAAGCTGCGGCGTGAGCGCAAGATCGCCGGGCTTGACGTCGAACAGCTTGTCGCAGAGCGCGGTCAGCGGCTGGCGGCCGGTCGCGAGACGGTTCAGCGTCGGATCGAGCGTATCCGGATCCTCGACAAGACCGATCCGCAGCACACCTTGCGCGGCCGCCTGGGCGGCAGTGAAGGCGAGCAGCACGGCGAAAAGCAGCAGATGAAGCTTGCGCATGGGGGTTTTCGTTTCCTGATATTGAGTGAGAGTGCGAAGCCGGGCAGCGGTGCATCTAGGTGGATCGGGCGCGCGGTGCGGGCAGCGGCAACGGCGCGGGCGTCTGCCGGAACCGCTCGATCAGCCGCGCGGTCCGCGGCGGCGGCGGTTCGGTCAGTGACGGACTCAGGCCTTCCCAGTGCGGCAGATCGCGCCAGTGATGGCACGCGCACGCGTGCCCGGTTTCGTCCGCGACGAGTTCGGGCGCTTCGCGGCGGCAGCGCTCGGTCGCGAACACGCAGCGCGGATGAAAGTGGCAGCCAGACGGCGGATCGAGTGGACTTGGCAGATCGGCTCCGAGCACCACGCGCGCGCGCTGTCCCGCTTCGAGCGCCGGCACCGCGCCGAGCAGCGCCCGGGTGTACGGATGGCGCGGCGCGGAGAAGATCGTGCGCGTGGGCGCGGTTTCGACGAGCCGGCCGAGATACATCACCGCAATGCGATGCGCGATGTAGCGCACCGCCATCAGGTCATGCGAAATGAACAGCATGCCCACGCCGGTCTGCCGCTGAAGCGCGCGCAGCAGGTTGAGCACCTGCGCCTGCACCGACACATCGAGCGCGGACACAGGCTCGTCGCAGACGATCAGTTTCGGCTCCAGCGCCAGCGCGCGCGCAATGCCGATCCGCTGTCGCTGGCCGCCGGAAAATTCGTGAGGATAGCGATGCATCTGCGCGGCATGGAGCCCGACCATTTCCAGCAGCTCGGCGACACGCCTATCGATGCCCGTGCGCAGATCCGCGTGGTGAACGACCAGCGGCTCCGCGACCAGCTCGCGCACGGTCATCACCGGGTTCAGCGAACTGAACGGGTCCTGGAACACCATCTGCAGGTCGCTGCGGAAATCGAGCAGCGCATTGCGTTTCAGGCGCGCCAGATCGGCGCCGCGAAACTCGATGCGGCCTTCGTCCGGATCGAGCAGGCGCAGCAATAGCCGGCTGACGGTCGATTTCCCGCAGCCGCTCTCGCCGACGAGTCCAAGCGTTTCGCCCGCGGCGATATCGAACGACACACCGTCCACCGCCGACACGCGCACACGCCGGCCAAACATGCCGCCGGCCGCGTAGTACTTTTTCAGGTTGCACACGCGCAGCAGCGGGGCGTCATCGTGCGCGACCGGGCGCGTAGCGGCCGAGGCTGAGGCTGAGCTCAAGGTTGAAATCCTGTTCATGCGTTCGGCTCCAGCGGGGCGGCGTGGCATGCGCCGGAGTGAGCGGACCCAAGCGAGCGCAGCCCGGGCTCGAGCGTCTGGCACGCGTCGATGCGAAACGGGCAGCGGGGCGCGAACGCGCATCCGGGCGGCAGCGCGCGCAGGTCCGGCACGCTGCCCGCAATCGCAACAAGCGGCGCATTGCCGGGTTCGGCACGCGGCACCGCGCCGAGCAGGCCGACCGTGTACGGATGCTCGGGATGCGAGATCACGCGCGCCGCTGGCCCGTGCTCGACAATGCGGCCCGCGTACATCACCGCGATTTCGTCGGCGAGTCCGGCCACGAGGCCGAGATTGTGCGAGATCAGCACGATCGCGGTACCGCGCTCGCGGCGGATTTCATCGAGCAATTCGACTATTTGCGCCTGCACGGTCACGTCGAGCGCGGTCGTCGGCTCGTCGGCGATCAGCAGGTCGGGGCCGCAGGCCAGCGCCGCCGCGATCACCACGCGCTGCCGCTGGCCGCCGGACATCTGGTGCGGGTAGCGGTCCGGCGGGATCTTGCCCAGGCCGACGCGATCCAGCAGGCGCTTGACGCGCGCCTCCACCTCGGCGCGCGGGAGGGAGAAGTGGACGCGCAGCGGCTCGGCCACCTGGGCGCCGATGGTTTGCAGCGGGTTCAGCGCGGTCATCGGCTCCTGGAACACCATGCCGACGCGCCGGCCCCGGATGGCGCACAGGTTC
>DASWPR010000029.1:0-8837 GCA_036398455.1 Dokdonella sp. | reverse complement strand
GCATGGTTTTCTTGGTGTCGTGGAACACGCTCGCCGAGCTCAGGCGCGCCTTCGGCGAAGCCGGAATCGAGCGTCGAAGGTACCGAAAAGGTGCCTGCGGCCGACCGCGTCACTCACGCAAGGGCCAAGCGCGCGTCGGCGATGCACGCTCACGCGTGGATCTGGCGCCGACGCGGCGCGGCCAGCTCGCGTTGGGTTGCTACTCCTCGGCGGTGACGGTGCGCAGGCCGCCGAACGTGCCGGATTTGTCGACCAGATCTTGCGCGCTGTGCGAAGCCGAGAGCTTTTTCATCAACGGCAGCAGCGCGATCGCCAGCACGGTGCCGCCGATGGCGAGGAAGCCGAGCTTGTTGAACAGGCTGGTATAGATCGCCAGGCTCTCGAGCGGATCGGTGAGGTTTTCCGGAATGCTCGCGTAGTTGGCGACGATGCTGCCGAGGTATTGCGAGATGCCGGTCGCGACGAAGTAAGCGCCCATCATGAAACCGCCCATGCGCGCCGGCACATAGCGCGCGATCATCGCCAGGCCAAGCCCGCTGACCAGCAGCTCGCCGAGCGAATAGAAACCGTAGCCCCAGATCATGTACCAGGACGAGATCTTGCCGTCGACGGCGGAGCCGGCGCCGAGTCCATAGATGAAGAAGCCAATCGCGACGACCGCGAAACCGACCGCGAATTTCGCCGCGATCGGCAGGTCGCGGCCGCTCTTGCCGAGGTGGGTGTAGGTCCACGCCAGGATCGGCGACAGCAGCATGATCCAGATCGGATTCAGCGCCTGGTACTGGCCCGGCGACCAGGTGAACAGCGTGCTGCCGAACAGATGCTGGTCGAGGTCGACGTTGCGCAATGCGAACAGCGTCAGCGACGTCGACATCTGCTGGTAGAAGATGAAGAACAGCAGCGTTTCGGCAATCAGCACCAGCGCTGCGACGAGTCCGGCGCGTTCGCTCTTCGCGCCATTCATGATCATGTAAGTGAAAATGCCGAGCGTCAGCGCGCCGGCCAGATACACGCAGGCACGCGCGATGTCGCGATGCTGCACGATGAACGCCACCACGAAGATCGACACGAAGCCGACCGCGAGTACCATCGCCAGACGATCCCAGCGCACCGGCTGCTCGTCCGGCGGCGAGCCGATACCCTTCAGCGTACGCACCATGAAGACATAGTTGATCAGGCCGAGGATCAGGCCTGCACAGCACACGCCGAACGCGGCATGCCAGCCCCATACGTCCTTGATCCATGGCGTCAGCAGCATCGATACGGTCGAGCCGACATTGACCGCCATGTAGTACAGCGTGAAGGCGCTGTCGATCTTCGCGTCGTCGCCCTCGTAGATGCGGCGCACCATGTTCGCGGCGTTCGCCTTGAACAGGCCGTTGCCGAACACGATCACGCCCATCGAGGCGTACATCAGGTAGAGGTCGTCGCTCGGGATCGCCAACATCAGGTAGCCGACCGCGAGGATGGCTGCGCCGATCGGCATCGTGCGGCGCGTACCGAGAATCTTGTCGCCGACCCAGCCGCCGATCGCCGGCGCGGCGTAAACCAGCGCCGTGAACGCGCCCCACACCAGATTGGCCTGGGTGTCGCCGAACTTGATCTTCTCGACCATGAACAGCACGAGCAGCGCCGCCATGCCGTAGTAGCCGAAGCGCTCCCACAGTTCGATGAGAAAGATCGTGGAGAACGAACGGGTCTGGCTGGGTCGGGCGGGCTGGGCGTTCATGCGGGAATCCGGTGTTGTAGAAGTGGAAAACGCCCCAGCGTATCGCAAGCTGCGCCGATGCGCGTGTGCGGCTGCACAAGGGCGAGCGGCCGCGCGCGGGTGTCCGAGCCGGGGGAGGCGCGCAGTGTCGCGGGCGAGCGTGCCCCGACACGCTAGGGTTTTCCCCAACTTACCCCTGCAGTGCCAGCGCCCCTATTGTCGAACGGCAGGGGCGACTGCGGCCAGGCCGCGGTCTCTTATAGGGAGATACACCATGACGACCCCGGTTTCAGCGCAGGAATCCCAGCGCGGTGCTGCGCTGGGTTCACGTCCCGAGGACGCGACCGATTCTTCGAGCCTCATCGGCCAACTGGCCGCCAGCGGCGATATCGATGCTGCACGCGCTTTCCTGGACGCCAATCCGGATCATCGGGCGGCGCTCGATACGGCGGTGATGGGGCAGCGCGACTACGGCATGCTGCACGCACTGGCGCAGCCCGCGGCGACGCCGGCGATATTCGGCACGGCCGCAGCGGCCGGCGTTGTGCAAACGCCCGCGGCGCCTCCGAAACAGCCGCGGCTGATGCCGGAAGCCAGGATCGCGGCCTTCCAGAAGGCCAATCCCGCGGCGGTGGCGGCTGGTCAGAAGCAGATGGCGGATCTGTCGGCGCTGGATCAGAAGCTGACTACGCGGATGCAGGCCGATCTGACATTGCCGGCGAGACAGAAGGGCGCCGCGCTGGGCAAGACGATTAACGATGCGCAGGCTTACCTGGCCAAGGATGTCCAGTTGCGGGCCGATGCCGACCTGGCCATCGCGAACAGCGCACTGCCCAAGGGCGAGCTCGGCAAGGATCCTGCGGTCAAGAAGGCGCTCGACGCCGTCGCAATCCATGCAGCCGCCCAGCATCCCGCGACCACGCCGGGCAAGCTGGCAAGCTTCGGCAGCAGCATCGACAAATTGACTCGCGCGGACGTGCCGGTCTGGAGCGTCATGCGCGACGGCAAGACGCATACGAAAGTCGTCAGCGAAGGGCCGTCGTATCCGCTGAATCCGCAACGCGACATCGCTTCGAGCCCGGCATGGAATACATTGATCGCCAACGGCACCGCAAGCAGCTCGACGCGCGAAGTCGTCTCTACGGTTGCCACCAATGAAGGGCTCGGCAGTCTGGATGCGGTACAGGCCTACGATGATCAGATCGCTTCCCTCGGCGCGATGCAGAAGACGATCAGTCCGACCGGCCAAGGCGAACTGCCCAAGCAGGTCTACGAATTCTCGCAGTCCGACCCTGCGAGCTACAAAGCACTGTTTGCTGACAAGGGCTGGACCGCTGCACACACCGGTCAGGGCAATGGCGCGGGCGACTATACGATGTCGTATCAGGACCCTGGCGACCCGAAGGCGCTGCCCATCACCGGCACTGCGCTCTCCAGCTATGTCAAGCAGCCGAACGATCCGGCGCGCTGGCAGAATACGCTGGGCCCATTGTTGCAAGCCGGTCGTGATCCGGCTTTCCAGCAGAAGCAGATCGGCGATTTTGTCGGCCGGCTCAACGACGCACTCGCGAAGGTGCCCGCAGGTTTCACGCAACCGATCTCGAGCTACGTCACGTCGCAGCAGGGCGCGGCCCTGGTACTCGATCAGGACGTCAACAGGCCCAGTTTCGTGGCGCGGGATTTCGGCAAGGCGCTCAACACGTTCTTCTCGAAGAACCCGACGGTCAACCGCGATCCGACGCAATGGACAGCGCAGGAGCGGCAAAGCTATGAACGGGATATCGTCAAAGACTATATTCCGGTGCGCGTCACACGAGACTCGCAATTGCGTGCCACCAATATCCAGCTGTCACCGCTGAAGCCTGACGCGGGCTCGCTGTAGGAATCTGCATTGGCAAACGGTTCCACCTGTCGAGCGCTCCGCGATCGCCTGAGAAATCAGTCGCTCGCGAGCGTCGTCGGTTTCGGCCTTCTTTGCGCTGTGCAAAGCGCCGCGGGGGAGGCGGGAACTTCGCATATGGCAACCTTCGACATCTCGTCGAAGGCCGGTCATGTCGAACGCATCACCGTGCGCGTGCCTGACGGTGCAGTCTATGTGCTCGATCGATTCGTCCGTCAGGCGGCTGCATTGGCTGACGAGAAGCGGCGTTTCGCGATAGGCGCACGTCCGCAGGAGAACGTTGATCTCGACGAAACTGCGCTGAAGCAGACGTGCGCCTGGGCGGAGAATGCGCGCGCGTTCTCCCGAGTCACGCGATTGGAGGCCGGCAAGTCTGTGGTGCTTTGGAGCAACCCGAAAGGTGGTCTGCGCCTGGATGCCGGGGTCAACAGCAATACGGGCCTGCGCGGCGAATGCGTGTCGCCGGATGGCCGCTTTCTCTCGATCGTCGAGGGCGTCGAGGGGGATCCGGACCCGCAAACGCCGGCAATCGTCGAGCTGCGCCGCAGCCTGCCGAAAATTCCCTTCGTGGGGCGGAAGTCGGGAAAGACCTACGGCCAAGACCGTTATTTTCTTTTCGTCGGCTGGCAGCCCGGCGCCCCGCACACCCTGCAATTCAACTACGGCGGAGACGGCCAGGACATCGACGACGACGCGCTTCCTCGCGCGTCGCCGCCGAAGCGCTAGAAGTCGCCGTCTCCAGGCAGGATGCGCTCCATTGTCAGAGAGACGAAATCCGCGGCGGCGGCAGCCACTGCCGCAGCAGGCTTGCGACGATCAGGCCGTAGATCGCGGCGAGGCAGGCCGACATCGATACATCGGACAGGAAATGCTTGGCGAGGTCGATGCGCGCGAGCACCGCGAACACCGGGATCGCCAGCAGCAGCGCACGCTGCCAGCGGTGCGCGCAGGCCGCTGCCAGCGGCAGCAGCAAGCCGAAATAAAAGGCCGAATGGCCGGACGGAAACGACACGCCGCCGGCGAACCACACGTGCGACCAGTCCGCGTTGGCGAGCACCTGATGCGGACGCAGGCGGCCGAAGTGATCCTTGCCCAGGATCATCGTCGCGATCGTCGCGTACTGCACGATCGCCGCGGCGAGCAGCGCACGCGGCCAGCGGGCATGGCGGCGCCAGGCCCAGCCGATCGCCCCGAGTGCGAAAGCGACGCCACCCATCAGCCAGATCGAAACGACCATGCCGCTGATCCAGTCCAGTGCGCCGAGGCCATGGACGAACACGGCCGCGTTCTCGATGCCGCTTGCGCGCACCCACTCGGCCAGCGGGCGATCGACGAGGAAGAAGCCGAGCGCGCACAGCGCCAGCGCAATCAGCAAGGTGATGGTCAGCAGGCGACGATTCATCGGGTGCGCCTCAGGCCGTGTAGCGGTGATCGATTCCGGCGCGCGCCGCCGGGTCGAGTGCGAGCGCGAGTGCGAAGCGGTCGAGCCAGGCTTGTTCGACTTCGCTGTCGCCGACGATTGCGTGGGCGGCGGCTGCGTACATGTCGGCAGCGAGTGCCGGCGTGCTCGCCGCGGCCAGTTGCTCGATCGACCATGGCGTTGCGAGTTCGGCGTCGAGGAAAGCGCGTTCTTCGCCGGTGTGCACCGCCGCAGCGGCCACGATGCGCGCGCGTTCCTCGCCGTCGATGCGGCCGTCGGCATGACCGGCCGCGATCATCGAGCGGATCAGCACAATCGCATCCGCTCCGCGTTCGGGGTTTCCCTTGGGCGGCGGCGGAGGCACCGAGGCGTGTGGCGTCGGGGGCGGGCCAGCGGCGGGAGACGCTGCCGGCAGCGCGGCTGCGGCAGCCTGCGCCGTGGGTGCGGCGGTCTGCTGATAGTGCTCGTAGGCGGCCATCGCAACGCCGAGCAGGCCAAGGCCGAGTCCTGCGCCCGATCCGACCGCCGCCGTGCGGAAGATCGGGGTGCCACGGCCACCGAGCGCGTTGCCGAGTGCGCCACCGACCAGATTGCCCAACAGCCGTTCCGCATCGACCATCCGTACGCTCCCGTCGTTGTCGCCTGCAATTTCTCATTTCGCAGCGGCGGATGCAGCTGACGTTCGTCATGCCGACGCCATCGCCCGGCCGGCGGCGCCGGGGCGGGCGGTGCCGCTGCCGCTTTATGGCATGATAGCGCGCCCTTTTTGCCCGCCACTTCGCCTGCCATGCCGATTCCCGAGCTTTCCATTGATGGCCCCGCGGCGTTGCGGCATCCGCAGGCGCGGCCGCGCGTCGATGCCTGCATGAATCGGCGTGTCGCACGCTGCCGCTGCCGCGCCCCGGCGCTGCGCGCCGGCTGAATCCTCCGAATCACGGAACCGAAGACGATGCCGAGCACCGAGCCCCGTGGCCCGCGCCAGATCTGGCGTGCGTTTCAGTGGTCGATGAAGGGACTGAAGGCGGCCTGGCGACACGAGGCGTCTTTCCGTCTGGAAGGCTATTTGTGCGTGATCCTGTTTCCGCTCGGCCTGTGGGCCGGCAACGGCGGCATCGAGAAGGCGATCCTGTGCAGCAGCCTGCTGCTGGTACTGTCGGCGGAACTGCTCAACTCCGCGATCGAGGCGATCGTCGACAAGGCGAGTCCGGAGTTCCACGAGCTTGCCGGCCGCGCCAAGGACATGGGCTCGGCCGCCGTGCTGCTGCTGATGTTCAACGTCATGCTCTGCTGGGCGCTGGTCCTGTGGCCACATCTGAATCGTTGACCCGCGGAGCGCACGGCGTTTGGACCTGATCACCGACCCGCAGACCTGGATCGCGCTGCTGACGCTGTCGACGCTCGAGATCGTGCTCGGCGTCTACAATCTGGTGTTCATCTCGATCGCCGTCAGCAAGCTGCCGGAAGTGCGCCGCTCGAGCGCGCGCCGCATCGGCCTCGCATTTGCCTGCGTCACGCGCATCCTGCTGCTGCTCTCGCTCGCCCACCTGGCGCGCATGGACGACCGCACCGGCGGCCTGTTCCGCATGTTCGGCCAGATCATCTCGATCCGCGACCTCGTGCTGATCGGCGGCGGCATCTTCCTGATCGTCAAAGGCGTGATGGAGATCTTCGACTCGTTCGGCGACGAGCCTCAGCACGGCGAAGGCGGCCATCCTTCGGCGACGTTCGCCCTGGTCATCGCGCAGATCGCGCTGATCGACATCGTGTTCTCGCTCGATTCGGTCATCACCGCGGTCGGCATGATCAACATCCTGCCGGTGATGATCGCGGCGATCATCCTGGCCGTGCTGGTGATGATCTTCGTGGCCGACCCGATCGGCGAATTCATCGACAGTCATCCGACGATCAAGATGCTCGCGCTGGCCTTCATCATCCTGGTCGGCGTGTTCCTGCTGTGCGAGGGCTTCAGCGTCCACATATCGCGCGGCTACCTGTATTTCGCAATGGCATTCTCGGCCGGGGTGGAGGTGCTCAACCTGCTGGCCAGGCGCCGCCGCCGCGCCCACGGCCCGGTGCCGCCGGCCCTGTAGGGCGCATCGCTTGCAAGCGCGCCGCGGCTCGCGCACGCTAGGCGGACCGGCCGCCGCGCCGTCGGCTCATCGAGGGAGGAAGCCATGCGTAGCCTGCGTATGCTGTTCGTAATTGCGGTCACCATCCTGATGTCGGGTTGCGGTTACAACGCGATCCAGTCCAAGGACGAAGGGGTCAAGGCCGCCTGGTCGGAAGTGTTGAACCAGTACCAGCGGCGCGCCGACCTGGTGCCGAATCTGGTCAATACCGTGAAGGGCTACGCGCAGCACGAAGAAGAAGTGTTCACCAAGGTCACCGAGGCGCGCGCGAATGTCGGCAAGATCACCATCACCGCCGACGATCTCGCCGACGAGGCCAAGCTGAAGCAGTTCCAGGCTGCGCAGGGGGAACTGTCGAGCGCGCTGTCGCGCCTGATGGCGGTATCGGAAAACTACCCGCAGCTGAAGGCCGACGGCTTGTTCCAGAACCTGCAGGCGCAGTTGGAAGGCACCGAGAACCGGGTCGCCGTCGCGCGCAACCGCTACATCCAGGTCGTGCAGGACTACAACACCTTCGTGCGCTCGTTCCCGAACAACCTGACCGCGATGATCTTCGGCTACAAGCCCAAGGCGAACTTCTCGGTCGAGAACGAAAAACAGATCTCGACGGCGCCGACGGTCGATTTCAACAAGCCGGCACCGGCCCAGCCGCAGCAGCAGCCGAAACCGCAGAACTAGGCGTCCGTCGATGCGCGCGCTGCGTCGCATGCTGGGGCTGGTTTGCGGATGCGTCTTCGCCCTCGCCGTTGCCGCGGCCGAGGGTGATCCGCAGCCGATTCCGCCGCTCAGCGCGCGCGTCACCGATCTCACCGGTACGCTCGACGCGCAGCAGAAGCAGACGCTGGAAGGCGAACTTGCCGCGCTCGAGCAGCGCAAGGGTTCGCAGGTCGGCGTGCTGATCGTGCCGACGACGCAGCCCGAGGACATCGCGCAGTACGCCATCCGCGTGTTCGACGCCTGGAAGCTCGGGCGCAAGAATGTCGACGACGGCGCGCTGCTGATCGTCGCCAAGAACGACCGCCGTGTGCGCATCGAAGTCGCGCGCGGCCTGGAAGGTGCGATTCCCGACGCGGCCGCTGCGCGCATCATCCGCGAGTACGTCACGCCGAAGTTCCGCGCCAACGACTATTACGGCGGCATCCACGATGCGACCGATGCGCTGACCAAGCTGATCGATGGCGAACAGCTGCCGCCGCCGCTGACCGACGATCACCTGGAACAGCATCGCGACAGCATCTTCAACGCAGTGATCTTCGCGTTCTTCATCGGCATCTGGGCACGCGGCATGTTCGGCCGCCTGTCGGCGCCGCCGCGCGCCGGGATCGTCGGCCTGTTGACCGGCGGCGCGGGCTGGCTGCTCAGCGGCTTCATGCCGGTGGGCATCGGCCTCGGCGTCATGGGACTGGTGCTCGGTCTGCTCGGCGGCGGCGGTGGCGGCGGCTTCGCCAACCGCGGCGGTTCCGGCGGCTGGGGCGGCGGTTTCGGCGGCGGCGGATTTGGTGGTGGTGGCGGCGGCGGATTCAGCGGCGGTGGCGGCATGTCGGCCGGCGGCGGCGCCTCGGGGAGCTGGTGATGCGTTGGCTGACTCACCTCGTATCCGGTTCGAGCGCGAAGAAGCACTTCCCGCCGGTCACGCTCGATGCGATCCAGCACGCGATCGCCGCGAGCGAGCACCGCCAT
>DASWPR010000028.1:0-1760 GCA_036398455.1 Dokdonella sp. | reverse complement strand
GGCCGACATCTGGTCCTGCCCGAGCTTCAACGAACTGCGCCGCGACGGCTTCGACGTGGAACGCTGGAACCGCCTGCATCCGATGGACAAGTCGCCGCGCAAGGCGCATGTGACCGCGTGCCTCGACGAGCGCGCGGGCCCGGCTATCGCCGCGACCGACTACGTGCGCGAATACGCCGACCAGATCCGCGCCTTCATGCCGAATGGCAAGCGCTATACGGTGCTCGGCACCGACGGCTTCGGCCGCAGCGACACGCGCGCGAACCTGCGTGCGTTCTTCGAAGTCGACCGCTACTGGATCGCGCACGCGGCGATCGCCGCGCTGGCGGCCGAAGGCAAGATGAATCCGGAAGACGTGGCACGCGCGATCAAGCAGTGGAAACTCGATCCGGACAAGCCGAATCCGCTGACGGTGTAGGTTTCCTGCGGGCGTTGGCTGCGAAGATCGAAACAGGAAGGGCACGAAGAACGCCGTTGTTTTTTTGCTTCGTGCCCTTCGCGTCGAACGTCTTGGGCTGCGGATTCGATCGAGTCCGCAGCATTTCTTTATCACGATCCGCACGTGCTTCCAGGGACTCAAGACATGGCCTCAGTGCGTCGCGTTTCTTCCCTTGCGCTGTTCGCCGCGCTGCTGCTCGCAGGTTGCGCGTCCACGCCGCACACGGCGGCCGACAAGCCGAAGATCGGCCACGTCTTCGTCCTCGTGCTCGAAAACCAGCCGTTCGACACGACCTTCGGGGCGCAGTCGCCGGCACCCTATCTCGCCCACGAACTGGTGCCGCAGGGCGCCTTGCTGCGGCAGTATTTCGGCATCGGCCACTTCAGCCTCGGCAACTACATCGCGATGATCAGCGGGCAGGCGCCGAATCCGGCGGCGCAGGCCGATTGCGGCGTGCTCAGCGAATTCGTCGCCAGCGGTCCGATGAATGCGGACGGCCAGCTGCCCGGCGAGGGCTGCGTCTATCCGACTTCGGTGAAGACGCTGGCCGACCAGCTCGACGCGGCCGGCCATTCGTGGAAGGGCTACATGGAAGACATGGGCCGCGATCCGACGCGCGAGCCGGCGGCCTGCGGCCGCGTCGCGATCGGTGCGAAGGACCTGACCAATCGCGCGGCGGCGAACGATCAGTACGCCGACAAGCACAACCCGTTCATCTATTTCCACTCGATCATCGACGACGAGCAGCGCTGCGAGCAGCACGTCGTCAATCTCGATGCGCTGGCGGGCGACTTGCAGAAGATCGAGACGACGCCGAACTACGTCTACATCACGCCGAATCTCTGCAACGACGGCCACGATGCGCCGTGCAGGAACGGCGACCCCGGCGGCCTCGTCTCGGCCGATGCGTTCCTGCGCCAATGGGTGCCGCGCATCCTCGACTCGGCGGCATTCAAGCAGGACGGCCTGCTGGTGATCACGTTCGACGAGGGCATGCTCGACAGCAGCGCCTGCTGCGGCGAGCGCGATCTTCCCGGCGGCAAGCCGGCCGGGCTCGACGGTCCCGGCGGCGGGCGTATCGGCGCGCTGCTGCTGTCGCCGCAGATCAGGCCGGGCACGGTTTCCGATGTGCCGTACAACCACTATTCGCTGCTGCGCTGGGTCGAGGACAACTTCGGCCTCGCCCACCTGGGTTACGCTGGAGCCTCCGGGCTGGCACCGTTCGGCGCCGACGTCTTCAGCGCGCGCTGAAGACGATCCCTGGGTTCGATGCGCGGCGAGATCCGCCGCGCAAGCCGTTCAGTTCGCCGGTTTCGGCGCG
>DASWPR010000027.1:0-3834 GCA_036398455.1 Dokdonella sp. | reverse complement strand
AATGTCGTAGCCGACCGTATGAAACTGCCGCAGCGAGCGTTCGGCTTCCTCTTCCGTGTACAGCGGCAATGCCGGGTGATGCTTGGAAAAGCCGTGCCGGTTCGCGTACTCCGCATCCTCTTCCTGCAGATGGCCGCTGTCCGGCAGCAGCAGCCTGCACAGCTCGAACGTCGCCGGCGTGCAGTAGATGCGTCCGCGGAAACCCTGCTTGACCAGCAGCGGCACGTAGCCGGAATGGTCGAGGTGCGCATGCGTGAGGACGACAGCGGCGATACTCGACGGATCCACCGGCAGCGCGGCCCAGTTGCGCAGGCGCAGCTGCTTCAGGCCCTGGAACAGCCCGCAGTCGACCAATACGCGCGTGGTTTTCGAAGTCACCAGGTATTTCGACCCGGTGACGGTCCCCGCGGCACCGAGGAACTGGATTTGCATGACGGGCATCCTTGATCCGGAGCCGGGCCGAACGGACTGCTCCGGCGGCGCGCAGCGAATGGCGCACAGACTAGGGTCGACGAGCGTCCCTGCATTTGACGCGCATCAAGAACTCGTCGCAGCCGATTCCATGCTGCGAGGCGGGAGGATAGGCGTCGATGGTCGACGATCGAAGTCGACGATCGAATTCATCTGCTTCGAAGAATAATTCCGAAGCGCACAAGACGGCACCTTTGAACCCGGCGACGATCGGCCGCAGCGCCAGCAAAAAGCGCCACGCGAAATCGTCGAGTTCGAGCATGTCTCGGTCACGCCGTGCGGCGCCGGTCCAGCGGCTCCCCGCTCCCCGCGTCGCGCTGCAAATCCCTCGACGCAGCGGTCGAGGTGTAGTGCGCGCGGCGGCAGCCGTTTCCGGTTACGACCCCGCACGCCGGTCGTGGGCCTTCACCTCGCCGCGCTGCCTGTGCAGGAATTCCTCGAGCTGGCGGCGCAGTTCGGCGAACGCATCGACGATTGCGCGTTGCGGATCTTCGTGCGTCTCGTCGGAGACAGGCGTGTGGCCGGCTTCGAGCACCGTACCCGGCAGATTCAGGCGCGCGTGCACGACGAAACGGTTGCCGTGCCGGTGGCGATTTTCCGCGTGCGCGATGGTGACGTGACACGACGCATCGGCCGGCACGAGGTGTTCGAGCTCGCCCGCGTGCTTCAGCACGTCTTCGCGCAGCGCGGGCGAGATGTCCAAGCCGACGAAATCGACGGTGGTCTGTATTTCCATGGAGATTTTCCTTCGATCGCAATAGGGAATGGTTTTGCGGACGTGAATCCCGCGGCCGCCTACTCTTCGCGCGCCTTGCGCACCTGTTCGCGCAAGGCTTCGAGTTCCTTCTGATAGCCGTCCGCGTCGCCGAAATCGGCGAAGCTGCTGTAGCGCGGGTGCGCGGCGGCCAGCTTGCGCGCGTGCTTGATCGGGCACCAGTATTGTTCGGTCAGCGAGGCGACCTCACGCGTGTACTCGACCACGCCATTGGCGTAGGAGCAGTAAGCGCAGTTCAATTTCTCCAATACATTCAGGTAGGCCAGGTAGCGCCGGTCGAAGATCAGGTAGTCGCTGCGCTTGACCTTGGGAATGCCGTAAACCGGAAAGCACACCGCCTGGTAGAGGCTGACGAGGAGATCCAGCAGGACCATCGGCACGATCAGCGCATAAATCACCGGCGCGGTGATCAGGATCAGCGGCCGCGCGCCGAGGACGTAGTGCAGCAGCCGCTTCTTCATCTGCTGGTGCCGCTCGCGCACCGCCTGCTCGAATTCGATCCTGCCGCCCTCGATGCGCAAGTGCAGGTCGGCCCGGGTCAGTGCCAGCTGCACTTCGAGCTCCTGTTCCAGCGATCGGATTCTTTGCACGAGGTCGGCGATGTTCGGATTCATCGTAATTGTTCCAATTGTTCCAATTGGGCGAAGCGGTCGCGAGATCGGGGGCCATTGGACAGTCCCGGCCGCTTCCGCGGATTGAGCGCAATCAATCCGCGGAAAGGCGCGTGCTGCCGCCGGCAATCGAGGCGTCGCCGGAAAGATTCCGTGTGCACTTGCTGCAGATCATCGGTCCTGCACACACACACTACCGCACTCGCGTTGAAGCCGTATGGGCGATTCCGCCTCGCGCCCACGGTTACTGCAATGCACGGATCGCCGGCAACAACACGTCGGCAACGTCGATGGCATTCGTCGCATGCACAATCGTATTGCAGCTGACGACACGCGCCGCGCCCGCAGCGAGCAGCGCAGCATCGGCCCCATCGGCAAAGATGCCGTGGACGACGACGCAGACCGGCGCCGCCGTACCGAGCCGGAGCAAGTGGCCGACGGTTTCGATCAGCGTGCGGCCGGACGATGCGATATCGTCGACGAGCACGGGCGTGCGTCCACGCACCATCGCAGGATCAGGCAGCGATACCGCAACGTCGCGGTCGCCGCTGCGCTGCTTTTCGAGTACGGCGAACGGTACGCCGGCACGCGCGGCGGCATCGCGCACCCACTGCGCGCTTTCCGCATCCGGGCCGACAAGGAATGCATCCGGCACATTGGCTCGAATCCAGGCGGCGGCGCACGGCATCGCCGAGACGTGTTGCGCGGGAATCGTGAAAATCTCGCCGAGGCCGGCGTGGCGATGCAGGTGCGGATCGACGGTGACGAGCCAGTCGAAGGTCCACGACAGGAACGCGGCGTAATGCACCGAACTGACCGCCTCGCCCGCATGGAAGCGTACGTCCTGGCGCATGTAGGCGAGATACGGCGCGACGAGGCCGACACGGCGCGCCCCGAATTCGCGTGCGGTACGTGCGGCAAACAGCAACGGAAGCGCCAGATCGTCGGGATCGCGCAGCGTGCACAGCACGATCACGTCGCGGCCGCGGCAATCGGCATCGAGCACGATCAGCGATTCGCCGTCGGGAAAGCGATGCCGGCGCAACGTGCCGGTTTCCATGCCCAGCCCGGCGGCAAGTTCCGCGGCCAATGCCTCCTGGCCTGGAAACGCGAACAGCCAAGGTGTCACGGCGCATCCCCGACAACGACGATATCGACATGGCGGTCGAAATAGCTGCGCGCGTAGTCGAGTTCGCCGCGCGTCGCCGCATGCAGGGTCAGCAGCGGCGCGCCGGCGTCGATCGCGTCGCCGACGTGCGCGCGGACTTCGAGCCCCGCCGCCGCGGCACGCGGCGCGCCGGCAAGCTTGGCCAGACGCGCGAGCTTGCGGTTGTCGAAGCCGCGTACGATGCCGCCGCGCGAGGCGGCGATATCGAGTCGTTGCGGCGCCACCGGCGGGTCGCGCATGCCGCCCTGCGCGGAACAGATCGCCTGGAATTTGCGCCATGCCGAACCGTCCGCGAGCAATTGCGCCGCGCGCGCGCGGCCGCCGCCGCGAGGTACGACGGGATCGAATTCGAGCGCGACGCCGGCGAGGTCGAGCGCGCGCGATCGCAGATCGGCCGGCGCATCGCGTTCACCGCGCAACACGCGCAGGATATCGCGGGCCTCGAGCGCGGGACCGATGCCGCGGCCGACCGGTTGCGAGCCGTCGGTCACCAGCAGGGATGTCTGCAAGCCGACCGCCCGCGCGACGGCCTGGAGCCGCGAGCCGAGCGCGCGCGCCGCATCCAGGCCGCGGACCTTCGCAGTCGGCCCGACCGGCAGGTCGAGCACCACGTGGGTCGCGCCCGCGGCGAGCTTCTTCGACAGCACGCTGGCGGTCAGCTGCGCGTCGCTGTCCACGTCGAGCGGACGCTCGACACGGATCAGCACGTCGTCGGCCGGGCTCAGGT
Source organism: Dokdonella sp. (assembly GCA_036398455.1). Classification (GTDB taxonomy): domain Bacteria; phylum Pseudomonadota; class Gammaproteobacteria; order Xanthomonadales; family Rhodanobacteraceae; genus Dokdonella_A. The sequence goes on along the minus strand of DASWPR010000027.1, from coordinate 82 downwards.
TCGCCGCGCCGCCCCAGACGATGCAGCCGCCTTCGCTCTCGACCACGCGACGCATCGCAGCGAGGTCGAGATCGACCGGAGC
>DASWPR010000026.1:0-6971 GCA_036398455.1 Dokdonella sp. | reverse complement strand
TGCGATCGCGCAGGCCGGCAGCAAGGGCGTCGGCAAGCCGCTCGCGATAGCGACCGGGCGTGCGCTGTATCCGGCGATCGATCCGATCGATACCTTGTCGAACGAAGCGAAGATCGCCGTGCTGCGCGAAGTCGATGCCGCCTGCCGCGCCGAAGACCCGCGCGTTAAGCAGGTCATCGTCAGTCTGGCCGCGACGCTCGACACGGTGTTGATCGCGCATTCGGACGGCACGCTCGCCGCCGACGTGCGCCCGCTGGTGCGCCTGAACGTGCAGGTCATCGCCGAGCAGAATGGCCGCCGCGAATCCGGCAGCCACGGCGGCGGCGGCCGCTACGGGTTTCCCGAACTGCTGGCGAACGGCCGCGCGCACGCATTCGCGCGCGAGGCGGTGCGCGTCGCGCTGGTGAACCTGGAGTCGGTGGCGGCTCCCGCCGGCAACATGACGGTCGTGCTCGGGCCGGGCTTGCCCGGCGTGCTGCTGCACGAAGCGATCGGGCATGGATTCGAAGGCGATTTCAATCGCAAGGAAACCTCGGCCTTCGCCGGCATGATGGGCGAGAGGGTCGCTGCGAGCGGCGTCACCGTGGTCGACGACGGCACGCTCGCCGGTCGCCGCGGCTCGCTCAGCATCGACGATGAAGGCACCCCGACCCACTGCACCGTGCTGGTCGAGAACGGCATCATGAAAGGCTTCATGCAGGACAAGCTCAACGCGCGCCTGATGGGCATGAAGCCGACCGGCAATGGTCGTCGCGAATCGTTCGCGCACCTGCCGATGCCGCGCATGACCAACACCTACATGCTGCCCGGCCAGCACGATCCGGGCGAGATCATCGCCTCGGTCAAGCGCGGCCTGTACGCGGTGAATTTCGGCGGCGGCCAGGTCGATATCACCAACGGCAAGTTCACCTTCTCGGCGAGCGAGGCGTACCTGATCGAAGATGGCAAGGTGACGCGCCCGGTGAAGGGCGCGACGCTGATCGGTTCCGGTCCCGAGGTGCTGACGCGCGTGTCGATGATCGGCAACGATCTCAAGCTCGACGAGGGCGTGGGCGTGTGCGGCAAGGACGGCCAGAGCGTGCCGGTCGGCGTCGGCCAGCCGACCTTGAAGATCGATTCGATGACCGTCGGCGGCACCGCGGCGTGATTCGCGCAGGGGTCGTCGCGCTGGCGGCGCTGCTGGGTCTGCATGCCGTGTCGTCCTGCGCTGCCGCCGCTGCGCAGGGCGACTCCGGCGCGGCACTCGACGACATCGCAGCGAACGTGGCATCGCATGCCTGCACGGCGATGGCGAATCGCGTCGACGCCGTTGCAGGCGACGCCCCGGTTCTGCTGCGCAGCTACGATGGCGCGCAGGGATCGGGCGAGATCGACACGCCGGCGCTGCGCACGGCGGCATTCACCTACGACAATGCCCTGGCCGTCATCGCGCTGCTCGCCTGCGAGCGTCGCGCCGAAGCGCTGCGCATCGGTGCTGCGCTGGAACGCGCGGCGACAGATGACACGCGACTGCGCAACACCTATCGCGCGGGAGCCGTCGGCGACAAGGTGCTGGCGAACGGCTGGTGGGATGCAGCGCAGAACCGCTGGGTCGAAGATGCGTACCAGTCCGGCACGGCGACCGGCAACGTCGCCTGGGCCGCGCTCGCGTTGCTTGCATTGCACGACGCGACCGGCGATGCCCATTGGCAGGATGCCGCGGTGAAGCTCGCCAGCTGGGTGGTCGCGAACACGCGCGATCCAGGCGTCGGCGGCGGCTTCAGTGGTGGCGTCGATGGCTTCGACGCCGCGCCGGTCAAGCTGGGCTGGAAGTCGACCGAACATGCCATCGACCTGGTTGCGTTGTTCACGCGCCTCGCCGATTCCGGGGCGGCCGGCGACTGGCGCGAGCAGGCGGCGCACGCGCGCCGATTTCTCGATCGACAATGGGATGCCGGCAGCGGCCATTTCCTGATCGGAACCTTGGCCGACGGCAGCACGCCGAATCGCGCGACCTCCGCGCTCGACGTGCAGTGGTGGTCGCAGCTGCTGCCCGCAGCGCCGGTCGACTGGCGCCGGGCGATGCGCTATGCCGAGCGCAACCATGCAGCCGGTGCTGGGTTCGATTTCAACGACGACCGCGACGGCGAATGGCTGGAAGGCACGGCGCAGGCAGCGCTCGCCTATCGCGTCGCTGGCGAGGCTGGCGCAGCGCAGCGTTGCCTCGGCGAAATCGCCGCGCAGTTCAGCGCCGGCGGCTACGTGTTCGCGACGCGCGAAGCAAGGATCACGACCGGACTGGCGATCGGCGCCGCGAGCACGTCGGCAGACTTCTACTACTATCGCCGGCCGCACCTCGGCGCGACGGCCTGGGCGGCGCTGGCTGCGCGCGACCGGAATCCCTATCGTGTCCAGCGCTGACGAGCGCGCAGCGACCGCCCTGGAAACCGTGCGGGTTCGCCCTCAGGTTTCGGCGCTGTCGCTGCCGGGTTCGCGCAGTGCGCGGAACAACTCGCGATATGCATGCGGAGGCTTGTTGGCCTTGCGCTCGGCCAATGCATTGCGCGTGAGCTGGCGCAGGCGCTGGCGATCGGCCGCCGGGTGCAGCGCCAGCCATTGGTCGAGCGCATCGTCGCCTTCGTCGAGCAGGCGGTCGCGCCAGATTTCGAGCTGGTGCAGTTCGGCGGCTTCGCGATGCGCACTGGCGCGATCCTGCGCGAGCGCATTGCGGATCGGTTCGATCTGCTCGTCGTCGAGCTTGCGCAATTGCTTGGCGAGGAACTGCGCCTGGCGTTTGTGTGCGATGTGCGAAGTGATCGCACGCGTGCGGCGCACCTCCTCGCGCAGTTCGTCGGCGAGCGGCACGCGCGCAAGCTGCGCCTCGCTGAGCGCCGCGAGCGATTCGGCGAGCTTGAGGATGTCGAGTGCGTCGCGGCGCAGCTGGCTGCGGCTCGGTTCCTGGGTTTCGTCGGATGTTTCGTATTCGCTCATGATGCAATGAAGACCGGAAGTTTCGCCGCCGTCATTCCCGCCTGGGCGAGAATAACGGACTGAATCAGGGCGCCTGCCATACCGCGGCGTGCGTCGAATCAATCGGAAGGATAGGGTGTGAACGCGATATTGACTACCCACGACACAAGCCTGGCCGAACTCGACCGTCTCGCCGAGATCGCCGAGGACGTCATCCGCCGCTGCCGCGCCAAGGGCGCCAGCGAGGCGGATGTCGCCGCCAGCATCGACAGTGGGCTCAGCGTGAATGTGCGCATGGGCGAGGTCGAAACGGTCGAGCGCACGCGCGACCGCGGCGTCTCGCTGACGGTGTACTTCGGCAAGCGCAAGGGCTCGGCCAGCACGGCGGATCTGAACGCCGGCTCGATCGAGCAGACCGTCGAGCATGCCTGCGCGATCGCGCGCTACACCGAGGAAGACCCCGCGAGCGGGCTTGCCGATGCCGCCCTGCTGGCGAAGGACATCCCGGATCTCGACCTGTGGCATCCGTGGGACATCACCGCGGAGGAAGCGATCCGTCTCGGTCTTGAAATCGAGGACGCCGGCCGCGCGTTCGATCCGCGCATCGACAATTCCGACGGCGCATCGGTGCAGGTCAGCGCGTCCCTGACCGCCTACGCGAATTCGCTCGGCTTCGTCGGGTGCGAGCGCAGCACGCATCATTCGCTGTCGTGCGCGCTGATCGCCGAAGACGCCAACGGCATGCAGCGCGACTACTGGTACGACAGCGTGCGCGCCGCCGGCGACTTCGGCGATGCCGCCGCGATCGGCCGCAAGGCCGCCGAGCGCACGCTTTCGCGTTTGTCCGCGCGCCGTCTCGGCACGCGCGATTGTCCGGTGCTGTTCGTGCCGGAAGTCGCGCGCGGCCTGATCGGGCATTTCCTCTCCGCGGTCAGCGGCGGCGTGCTGTATCGCAAGACCAGTTTTCTCGTCGATCATGTCGGCAAGCCGGTCTTTCCCGAATGGATGCAGATCGTCGAACGCCCGCGCATCCCGCGCGGCCACGGTTCGAGCGCATTCGATTCGGAAGGCGTCGCCACGCGCGATTCGGACCTGATCAAGGACGGCGTGCTCGCGCGCTACATCCTCGGCAGCTATTCGGCGCGCAAGCTCGGCCTGCAGTCGACCGGCAACGCGGGCGGCATCCACAACGTGATCGTGCAGCCCGGCAGCGACGATTTCGCCGCACTGCTGAAACGCATGCACACGGGCCTGCTCGTCACCGAACTGATGGGGCAGGGCGTATCGCTGCTGACCGGTGACTATTCGCGCGGCGCCAGCGGCTTCTGGGTCGAGAACGGCGAAATCGCCTACCCGGTCGAGGAGATCACCATCGCGGCGAACCTGCGCGACATGTTCGCCAATATCGCCGCGGTCGGGCGCGATGTCGATCCGCGCTCGCATATCCTGACCGGTTCGATCCTGCTGGAGAAGATGACGGTTGCCGGCGAGGACTGAGCCATGACTTCCCGCCGTTGACGCCGCACCGCGCCTGCGCAACAGTGGGCGCGTCACGACGAGAGGGAGTCTGCGACATGAGCGACAACGACACCGCGGCGATGCCGCCGAGCCCGCCGACCGCGCCGCCGCCGAGTACGCTCGCGCTATCCAGCGACGAACGCATGTGGGCGATGCTCGGTCACCTGTCCGCCTTCACGGCCTTCATCACCGGGATCGGCTGCATCCTGGGTCCGCTGGTCATCTGGCTGATCAAACGAGACACGATGGCGTTTGCCGGCGAGCAGGCGAAAGAAGCGCTGAACTACAACATCACGGTCGCACTCACCTTCGTCGGCCTGTGGGTGCTGACGATCATCACGTTCGGCATCGGCCTCTTTCTGACGGTCCCGATCGGCTTCCTGCTGTTCATCGCGTGGATGGTCTTCACGATCATCGCGGCGATCAAGGCCAACGAAGGCGTCGACTACCGCTACCCGTTCACGCTGCGGCTGGTGAAATAAGCGGCATCAGCTCGCCCGTTCGGCGACAAAGCGGGCGAGATCGCGCAGCGGTTCGCCCGCGGCGCCGAGCGGTCCGACGGCGCCGAGCGCACGCGCTGTCAGGGCTGCGAGTTCCGCGCGCGAGGCCGTCACGCCGAGGATCGCCGGATACGTCGGCTTGTTCGCGGCGGCATCCTTGCCGGCGGTCTTGCCGAGTTGTTCGGTGCCCGCTTCGATGTCGAGCAGATCGTCGCGGATCTGGAACGCGAGACCGACGCAGTGGCCGTAGGTTTCCAGCGACGACAGCTGGTTGGCGTCCTTGCAGCCTGCAGCGAGCGCGCCCAGCAGCACCGACGCGCGAATCAGGGCGCCCGTCTTGTGCACGTGCATGCGCTCCAGTTCGGCCGCATCGAGGCGCTGGCCCACGGCAGCGAGGTCGAGGGCCTGGCCGCCCGCCATGCCGTGCGAACCACAGGCGAGCGCCAGCGTACGCAGCATGTGCAGGCGTGTCGCCGCGTCGACATCGATCGCCGGATCGTTCGCCAGCACCTCGAACGCGAGCGCCTGCAGCGCATCGCCGGCGAGGATCGCCATCGCTTCGCCGAACACGATGTGACAGGTCGGACGGCCGCGGCGCAGCGCATCGTCGTCCATCGCCGGCAGGTCGTCGTGCACGAGCGAGTACGCGTGGATGATCTCGACGGCCGCGCCCACGGCATCGAGTTTTTCCGGCGGCGCCGCGAACGCCGCCCCGGTTGCGTAGGCGAGCAATGGGCGCAGGCGTTTGCCGCCGCCGAGCACGGCGTAACGCATCGCGCGATGCAATTCGACCGGCGGTTGCTCGCCCAGCGGCAGCACTCGGGCCAACACGGCATCGGCGCGCGCGGACAGCGCGATCAGTTCGGGTGTCAATTCGCTCACGTGAAATATCAGCGCCGTTGTTTAATTAAGAAGTGCGGCCATGGATGGCCGCTTTTGGATTCGCAAATGGCCTGCGCGCGATGCTGGTTGCAAGCGCCTCGAAGCAGCGATCACGGATGATCGCAAAAATTCGCCGGAAGTGCGGCCATGGATGGCCGCTTTTGGATTCGCAGATAGCCTGTGCGCGAAGCTGATTGCGAGCGCCTCGAAGCAGCGATCACGGATGATCGCAAAAGCGAACAATCGCAAAAGCTACGGTACGTCGGGGTCGAACGGCCGCGACGACTCCGGTTGTGCCGGGTCGAGCAGCTGGCTGACGCGCAGTTCCGCCTGTTCGAGCGCGCTCTGGCAGTTGCGGTAGAGCGCGATGCCGCGTTCGAACGACTGCAGCGAGTCGTCGAGGCTGAGTTCGCCCTGTTCCATGCGTACGACGAGTTGTTCGAGTTCGTCGAGCGACTTCTCGAACTGGGCGATCTGCGAGGTTTCGGCGGAAGACTGCGGCATGGGCGCGAACGCTAGCTCAGCGCGCCGTCAAGATCAATCCGCACGCGCTCAGGCACCGAAGAATTGTTCGGAGCGCGGCTGCCATTGCAACTGCGCGCCTTCCTCGCCGAACAGGTTCGCGCCGACTTCGCTCAGCCACAGGTCGGCGACCGCGAGCAGCGCGCCGCTGGCCTGAAAGAGCAGCGGCAGCCTGCCGCGCTGCCACGGCGGAATACCGGCTTCCTGCAGCAGATCGCGCAGTTCGCGCGTATGTCCGCCGGCGCGCACGCGCAGGCTCTCGCCGCCGCGGCGGAAGCGCACCTGCAGCGGTTCGGCCAGGCGTTTGGTCTTCGCCGTGTCCGCGTGCGGGATCAGGCGCAACGTGCCCAGATCCAGCGGCAGTTCGAGCTCGCTGCCGTCGAACTCGGCGACCCAGTCGAACGGTGGCAGCTGCAGCGGCGCAAGGGCGTACAGCAGGTCGCGATAGCGTCGCACTTCGGTGCCCGGCCAGCGTACGCAGGGCTGGCGGTCTTCGCCGGCTTCGCCGAGCTGGCGCACCAGTTCGGCGGCCTGGTAATGCGTCGGCTCGGGCAGGCCGGCTGCACGCAGCCAGCGCCGCAGTACCGGATCGCGCAGTGC
>DASWPR010000025.1:0-3346 GCA_036398455.1 Dokdonella sp. | reverse complement strand
CGGTGTTCGACGTGACGCCGGCGCAGCTGATCGACGCGATCGTGACCGAGCGCGGCATCGTGCTGCAGCCCGATGCCGCACGCATGGCCGATCTGTTCGGCAGCGCGCGCTGAGCGCAGCCGGCGGACTCCCGTAGCAATGGCGCTGCGCAGGCAGATTCTGCTGTTCGCGATCAGCGGTGCGCTCGGCTTCGTCGTCGACGCCGGCATCGTGCAACTGCTCGTGCGCGAGTTCGCGCTGAATCCCTACGGTGCCCGCGTGATCTCGTTCCTGGCTGCGGCAACGACGACCTGGGCGTTCAATCGCCACTACACCTTCGCCGGCCACGGCAAGAACGGCAGCCGGCGGCGCGAACTGCTGCGCTACCTGATCGCGATGGCGATCGGATTCGCCCTGAACTACGGCGCCTACGCGGCGTGCCTGGCGCTGTGGCCGCTGGTGCATCAATGGCCGGTGATCGGTGTCGCAGCGGGTTCTGCGGCCGGCGCCGTGGTCAATTTCCTGAGCTCGAAATACTGGATCTTCCGCAGCCCGGAAAGCGATCCTGCCTGAGCCCGTTTCCGGGCCGTTTCGCGGCACCCGCCGACGCGCCTAAGTAGCGCTGGAATCAGGAAAAAACGCCGCTGCCGCGGTGTCCGATGTGATACTATTTCATGTTGCGTTTGCGCGTGCCGGACCACTCCGGCGAATGCGCATCCCGTGGCGGTTTTCCGGTCTCGTTCGTCCGCCTGGCCGGCGCCCCGGATTCCCCGGATTCGGACGTTTGCAGAGGGTTCCTGATGGCTGAGTTGGCCAAAGAAGTCATACGCGTCAACATCGAAGACGAAGTCCGCAAGAGCTACCTCGATTACGCCATGAGCGTGATCGTCGGCCGCGCGCTGCCGGATGTGCGCGACGGCCTGAAGCCGGTGCACCGGCGCACGCTGTACGCGATGCACGAATCGAACACGGTGTGGAACCGCCCGTACGTGAAGTGCGCGCGCGTCGTCGGTGACGTGATGGGTAAATACCATCCGCACGGCGACTCCTCCATCTACGACGCGCTGGTGCGCATGGCGCAGGATTTCTCCATGCGCTACATGCTCATCGACGGCCAGGGCAACTTCGGCTCGGTCGACGGCGACGAAGCCGCGGCGATGCGCTACACCGAATGCCGCCTCGACCGGCTTTCGTCCGAACTGCTCGCCGACATCGACAAGGAAACCGTCGACTATCAGCCGAACTACGACGAGAAAGAGCAGGAACCGACGGTCCTGCCGACGCGCATTCCGAACCTGCTGATCAACGGTTCGGCCGGTATCGCGGTCGGCATGGCGACCAACGTGCCGCCGCACAATTTCAACGAAGTCATGTCCGCGTGCATCGCGCTGATCGACGATCCCGAGATGGGCTTCGACGACCTGATGCGACGGGTGCCGGGTCCCGATTTCCCCACCGCGGGCATCATCAACGGCTCCGCCGGCATCGTCGAGGCGTACAAGACGGGGCGCGGCCGCATCCTGGTGCGCGCCAAGACCGAGATCGAAAGCGACGACAATGGCCGCGAAACGATCATCGTCACCGAGATTCCGTATCAGGTGAACAAGGCGCGGCTGATCGAGAAGATCGCCGAGCTGGTGAAGGAAAAGCGCATCGAGGGCATCACCGAGCTGCGCGACGAATCGGACAAGGACGGCCTGCGCGTCGTCATCGAAGTGCGTCGCGACACCTCCGCCGACGTGCTGCTCAACAACCTGTTCCAGCAGACCCAGCTGCAGGTCACGTTCGGCATCAACATGGTCGCGCTGCTCGACGGCCAGCCGCGCACGCTCAGCTTGCGCGAAATCCTCGACGCGTTCATTCGTCATCGCCGCGAAGTGGTCACGCGGCGCACGATCTTCGATCTGCGCAAGGCGCGCGATCGCGCGCATATCGTCGAAGGCCTGACCGTCGCGTTGGCCAACGTCGACGAGATGATCGAGCTGATCAAGACCTCGCCGTCGCCGGACGAGGCCAAGCAGCGCATGCTCGCGCGTCAGTGGGAACCCGGCATGGTGCGCGCGCTGCTCGCCGCCGCCGGCGCGGATGCGTCGAAGCCGGAGAATCTCGCGCCCGGCGTCGGTCTCGGCGATGGCGGCTACCAGCTTTCCGAGGTACAGGCGCAGCAGATTCTGGAAATGCGCCTGGCGCGCCTGACCGGCCTGGAGCAGGACAAGCTCACCGACGAATACAAGCAGCTGCTGCAGACGATCGCCGGCCTCATCGAGATCCTCGAAAATCCCGATGTGCTGCTGAAGATCATCCGCGAGGAATTCGTCGCGTTGAAGGAGCAGTACGGCGACGAGCGCCGCACGTCGATCCAGGCGAGCCAGGAAGATCTCGACATCCTCGATCTGATCGAGCCGGAAGACGTCGTCGTCACGCTGTCGCATACCGGCTACGCCAAGCGCCAGCCGGTCAGCGCCTATCGTGCGCAGCGCCGCGGCGGCAAGGGCCGCTCGGCGACGGCGATGAAGGAAGAGGATTTCGTCGAGCGTCTGTGGATCGCCAACACGCACGACATCCTGCTGGTGTTCACCAGCGCCGGGCGCGTGTTCTGGCTGAAGGTGTACAAGCTGCCGGACGCAGGTCCGAACGCGCGCGGCAAGCCGATCGTGAACCTGCTGCCGCTGGAGCCGAACGAAAAAGTGCAGGCGGTGCAGCCGGTGCGCGAGTTCACCGAAGACCGCTTCGTGTTCTTCGCGACGCGCAACGGCACCGTCAAGAAGACCCCGCTGACCGAGTTCGCGTTCCAGCTGCAGCGCGGCAAGATCGCGATCGGCCTCGACGAAGGCGACGCCCTGGTCGACGTGCAGATCACCGATGGCGCGCGCGACATCCTGCTGTTCGCGTCGAACGGCAAGGCGGTGCGCTTCGACGAGAACTCGGTGCGCTCGATGGGCCGCACCGCGACGGGCGTGCGCGGCATGCGCCTCGGCGACGGCGTGCAGGTGGTCAGCCTCATCGTCAGCCAGGGCGACGACGACATCCTCACCGCGACGCAACGCGGCTTCGGCAAGCGCACGCCACTGGTCGACTATCCGCGCAAGGGTCGCGGTACGCAGGGCGTGATCGCGATCCAGTGTTCGGAACGCAACGGCGCGCTGGTCGGCGCCGTGCAGATCGGCGAGGAGCAGGAGCTGATGCTGATCTCGAACCAGGGCACGCTGGTGCGCACGCGCGCCGCGGAAGTCGCCCGGGTCGGGCGCAACACGCAGGGCGTCACGCTGATCCGCCTGCCGGAAGACGAGAAGCTGGTCGGCCTGGTACGCCTCGAGGCGATCGGCGACGAGCCGGGCGAAGGCGACGTCGTCGATGGCGAGGCCGC
>DASWPR010000024.1:0-30958 GCA_036398455.1 Dokdonella sp. | reverse complement strand
CGTGCGGATCGGCGAGCGGCGACGTGCGCAGGAACTTCGCCGCCTCCGCGATCACGGCCTCCGCGGCGGCGGCATCGGCGCCCGGCTGCTGCCGGCGGCAAATGCCGAGCACGAACTGCGCGTAGGCGGAGCGCCAGCGCTGGAGCTTCGTCAGGGGGCGTTCGCGATTCTGCGCAACCAGCGCCTCGACATCGGCGAGACCCGTTCCGCAATGGCCGTCGAGCGCGTCGAACTGCGCAAGCAGGTAGCGCACGTTGACGATCATCTTGTTGTTGGATGGTTGGTTCATGCGCACCAGTCCATCGAGCGCTTCGCGCGCGCGGCGGCGGGCGGCGTCGAGATCGCCGAGATCGCGCTCGTCCTCGGCCAGCTCGGCCCTGAGCATGTGCACGTCGAAGCTCGTTTCGTCGCCGTTGCGCCGCAGCGCCTCGAGCGCTTCCTCGTGTCGTTTGCGCGCGCCGGTCGGATCGCCCTTGTACTGGCGGATGTTGCCGAGCAGTTCGAGCGCGTCGCTGGTGCCGGCAGAGCCGATGCGCCCGAGCGACGCCAACACCGTTTGCGCGATCCTTTCCGCCTCGTCGTAGTCGCCGTCGGCGAGATGGAATCGGGCCGAATTCTGCGTGGTGACGATTGCGCGATAACTGTCCGTACCGCCGTGCGCGATCGCATAGCGGCGCGCGCGATCACCGAGCGCGATCGCCGCATCGAGATCGCCTTGTGCGAACTTCGATGCGGCCAGCGCGACTTCGGCTTGCGCCGTGGTTTCGGCGTCTTCGCCATACAGACCGCGCGAGGATTCCAACGCGCGTTCGAGGATCGCGTCGGCTTTCTTGTAGTCGGATTGGCGAACAAGTGCGCGACCGAGCCAGGCCGAACTTTCCAGCGTGCGCGGATGCGCTTCGCCGTAGATCGCGCGGTTGCTGTCGACTGCTTCGCCCAGGATCGCCACGGCGTCGTCGTTCCTGCCTGCGCTGCCGAGCAGGTCGGCCAGCTCGACGCGTAGCAGATTCATATCCGTCGCCGATCCGGGAATGGATCGCGCGCGAATCGCGAGGGCTTGCTGCAGGCGTTCGATAGCCTCGCCACGCCGCCCGCGGTCCTCGTCCAGGCCCGCATATTGATGCAGCGCTTCCGCCAGGTCGACTTCGGCCGGCGCGCCGAGTTCGCGCAGATCCTCGATCGAACGCCGGAAATTCGCTTCGGCCTCGTCGAGCCGGCCGGCACGCCGCAGCAAGGTGGCGAGCTGGCCGGCGGCGACGGCGGCTTGGCGTGCGGATTCGCCGCCGGAACTTCGCGGGGCGTGCCCGACGATGTTCTCCAGCATCGCGCGCGCCTCGTCGTACGGGCCGTCGAGGTGGCCGACGGCACCGGCGTAGCCGAGCGCCAGCTCGATCGCCAGCGGAGAATTTTCGCCTACTGCGGACACGGCGGCGTCATGGCCGCTCTTGAGCAGCGCGGCCGCCTTGAGGTACTCGCCGAGGCCGATATAGGTACGTCCGAGCGCCGCGAACATGTGCGCGCGCATCTGCGGCTGCTGCTGCAAACCGATTTCGGCCTGGCGCACGCCCGTGTCGATCAGTTCCAGCGCAGTGGGCGCTTTGCCGCCGGTGACTTCCGGGTTGGCCGATTCGAACACGCCGACGAGGAAATCGCGGACCGCGTTCGCCGTCTTCGCTTTCGCAGCCGCGCTGGCTGCCTCGGCCTCGGCGCGGTTGCGCTGCAGGCTCGCCTCGTGCGCCTGCCACAGCGTTCCGGCCATGCCGCAGATCAGCAGCAGCGCCATCAATAGCGCGAGGGCCACCGCAACGCGGTGTCGCTGCAGATAGCGACGCACACGGTCGAAGGCGTCGGGCGCTCGTGCCGCGATCGGCCGCTGTGCGAACGCGGCGTCGATGTCGGAGAGGAGGGCCTCGGCTGTGCCGTAGCGGGCCGACGGCGCCTTGCCCAGCGCCTTCAACGAAATCGCGTCGAGGTCGGCGACGAGCTGGCTGGATTCGCTGCGCAACGCGCCCGGCGGCGCGAGCGTGCTCGGCGCGCGTGGCGTTTCATCGCGGATGGCGGCGACCATCGCGCCGAGCGACAGCCCGTGCAGTGAAAGCGGCGGTTTTCCGCACATGAGGAAATAGAGCAGTCCGCCGAGCGCGTAGATGTCCGAGCGCACACTCGCGATGTTTTCCTCGATCAACTCGGGTGCGGCGAATTCCGGCGTCAATGCGATCTGCGTCGCCCGGGTCGCGTCGATCGGATCCGCCAGCACGCGCGCGATGCCGAAGTCGAGCAGGTGCGCGCGATCGGAGCGGTCGACGAGGACATTCGCCGGCTTGATGTCGCGATGCACGACGAGGAGTTCGTGCGCATACGCGACCGCCTCGGTGATCTGTCTGAACAGATCGACCCGGCGCAGCAGAATCGGCCGCTCGCGTTCGAGCCAGGCATCGAGCGTCACGCCCTCGATGTATTCGGTGACGAGGAACGGGTGTCCTTCCGCGGTCGTCCCCGCGTCGAGCAGGCGCACGATGCCAGGGTGCCGCAAGGCGGCCAGCACGCGCCGCTCGGACTCGATGTGGCGTGCCAGCTGCGGACGGTCGTCGCGGATGAACTTGATCGCGACCTGCTTGGCGAACAGGCCGTCGGCGCGCTCGCCGATCCAGACCTCGCCCATGCCGCCGCGTCCGATCGGCCTTGTCGCACGCCAGTTGCCGACCGCTCTGGCGCCACGGCTGCCAGGAAGTTCCGTCGGCTTCGGCTCCAGATAGTCGGTCGAGCGCTCGATCCCGGCCAGCCAGCTGCGCAAGGCATCCGCATCGGCGACGTTTTCCCGCGCAATCGCTTCGATGAACACGGCGCGCTCGCCGCGCGGCACATCGAGCAGCCGGTCGAGCAGCGCCTCGCGCCGCTCCCAGTCCTCGGTCACCGGGTCCATCAGCCGGCCGAGTCCGGGTGCAGCTTGTCGTAAAGCCAGCCGCGCGCCTTGAGCCAGTCTCGCCGCACCGTGCTGGGGTCGAGTTCGAGCACTTCGCCGGTTTCGTCTTCGCTCAATCCGGCGAAATAGCGCAGCTGCACGACCTGCGCCAGACGCGGGCGCACGCGTTCGAGCTGGTCGAGCGCATCGTTGAGTTCGAGAATTCGAATCGCCTCGCCGACGTCGCCGCCGATCTGCGCGCCGTCGCCGAGCGTGTCGTGTTGCGCGCCGCTGCCGCGCTTCTGCGCAATGCGGTCGCGCGCGTGATTGATCACGATGTGCCGCATCGCGCGCGCGGCGAGTGAGAGGAAATGCGCGCGGTCGATCTGCCGGAACAGTCCCGGCGAGCCGGCGAATTTCAGATACGCCTCGTGCACGAGCGCCGTCGTCGACAGCGTCTCCCCGGCCGCGCCGCGCTGCCGCTGGCGATGTGCGATCTGGCGCAGCTCACGCTGCATTTCCGTCATCAAGTGCGAAAGATTGCCGCTGCCCGCTTCGATCGCACTTTCAATATGAGCGCGAATATCGTCTTCGGAAAAACGTTTCATGGCTTGCCATGCCGGGGAAAAGCACAACGCGAGCGGTCGCGCGGATTCGTCGCCACTTCCTTTCGCACGGAATTCGCTTCTTCCCGCATATGAAAACAAGCCTGGAACGCCATCGGATCGACGAAACGTCGCACTGCGTCGTCACCGCCAGTATAGGGCGTGAATCGGCGCGTCCAGGAGAAGACGGGGTCCGGAAATTCGCCGGATTTGTATAGAAATGTTTCGAGTCGCGACGCGTACGATACGGTACGGTCGGAAGTCCGCGCCCAATGCGAGCTATTCTATTTATTTAGATATTAATTCCGGTCCTGCAATGAACCGCTGATCGATTTGCGGCGTCACCCGGCTTCTCAGTCCGAGATCAGCTGCGATTCCGCCTCGGCGAGGTCGTTCAGATGCTGCTCCCACCAGCGTGCCTCGCCGACGTAGGCGAACGCGCGCGGAAACGCCGGGTCGTGCCAGCGCGCGGCGACCCAGCCGGCCCAGTGCACCTGGCGCATGATGCGCAGCGGCTCGATCAGCTGCCGTTCGCGCGGATCGAAGTCGCGGAACTCGCCGTAGCCTTCGAGCAGCGCATCGAGCGCATGTTCGGACGGTGCCAGCATCCACAGGTCCTGGACGGCCGGGCCCATGCGCGCGTCGTCGAGGTCGACGAAGTGCGGGCCGGAATCGGTCCACAGCACGTTGCCGGCATGGCAGTCGCCGTGCAGGCGGATGCGCGCAAGGGGTTCGAGGCTGGCGATGCGTTCGTCGATCGTCGCGGCGATCGCGCTGGTGCGCCTGCGATAGGTATCGAACAGGCGCTCCGGCAGCAGGCCCGATGCCAGGGTCGCGCGCGCCGCGTCGCGGATGAAGGTATTCGTGTCGATCGCGCCACGCGCCTGGAAGCGCGCACGCGCTCCGACGCCGTGCATGCGTGCGAGCAGGCGGCCCATCCAGGCGAGATGGTCGGTCGATTCGAGCTACGGCGCGCGCCCGCCGCGGCGCGGATACAGCGCATAGCGAAAGCCGGCGTGCGTCAGCAGGGAAACGCCGTCGACCAGCAGCGGCGCGACGACCGGCAATTCCTGCGCGGCCAGTTCCAGTGCGAACGCATGTTCCTCGGCGATCGCTGCGTCGCTCCAGCGGCCGGGCCGGTAGAACTTGGCGACCAGCGGCGTGCTGTCCTCGATGCCGACCTGGTAGACGCGGTTTTCGTAGCTGGCCAGTTCCAGCAGTCGGCCGTCGGTCTCGAAGCCGGCGTCCTCGACCGCGTCGAGCACGACATCGGGTGAAAGTCCGGCGTAGGGGGTGGCATTGACGGGCACGGGCTCAAACGGCCTTGGGCGACGGCCGCGGCACCACGGCCACGGTCAGCCGCGAGATGCAGACCAGGCGCGCCTGCTCGTCTTCGATGCGGATTTCCCACACCTGCGTGGTGCGGCCGAGATGCAGCGGCCGCGCGGTGCCGGTCACGACCCCGCTGGTGACGCCGCGCACGTGGTTCGCGTTGATGTCCAGACCCACCGCCAGTTGGCTGGCCGAGTCGATGCACAGGTTGCCGGCGAGGCTGCCGAGCGACTCGGCCAGTGCGACCGAGGCGCCGCCATGCAGCAGGCCGAACGGTTGATGCGTGCGCGCGTCCACCGGCATCGTGCCGCGCACGAAGTCCTCGCCGATCTCGGTCACGCGCATGCCCAGGTGCTCGACCAGCGTGTTGCGGTTCCACGCATTGATGCGGTCGAGGTCGATCGGACTTTTCCAGAGACTCATGGTGGCGTGCGCTCGGAACGGTGGCATGGCGGGAGGGCGTATTAGATCGACTCCGCAGCGTCGCGGGAAGGCGCCGGCGCGGATTGGCGCGGACGGCGTTTTGGAAAATGGCGCGCTTCGGTCAGAATCGGCCGGTGTCCCACACCGTGACCCTTCAGGCCAGCGGCCTGCAATTTCCCGTCGATGCCGGCGAAACCGTTCTCCAGGGCGCTCACCGAGCGGGTCTGGCGTTTCCTTATGCCTGTGCGGGCGGCGCCTGCGGCAGCTGCAAGGCGACGCTGATCTCCGGCGAGTGTGTCTATCTGCGTGGCGAAGCGACCGAGGCTTCCGGCATCCTCGAACGCCGGCAGCAGGTGCTGCTGTGCCAGGTCAGGCCGACCACCGATCTCGTCATCGCGGTCGGCGAGGTCGCGTCCGGCGCGGATATCCGGCGGCGCCGGTTCGACATGCACGTGGTCAGCAAGACGCAGCTCAGCGACGACGTGATCCAGCTGACGCTCGACGCCGGCAACGGCGAGCGCATGCGCCGCCTGCCCGGGCAATATCTGCACGTGCTGCTCGGCGACGGCCGCGAGCGGGCTTTTTCGATCGCCAATGCGCCGCACGAGGAGCGCACCATCGACCTGCATGTGCGTCGCGTGGCGGGCGGCGGCTTCACCAGCAGCGTGTTCGGCGCCCTGGAGCCCGGCAGCGTGCTGCACATCGAAGGCCCGATGGGCACGTTCGTGCCGCGCGAGCACAGCGAACGGCCGATTCTCATGATGGCCGGCGGTACCGGATTTGCTCCGATGAAGGCCTTGATCGAGCATTTCCTGCATATCCGCACGCGCCGTCCGATCACGCTGTACTGGGGCGTGCGCGCCGCCGCCGATCTCTATCTGCGCGAAACGGTCGAGCGCTGGGCGCGCGACATCGCCTCGTTCCGTTTCGTGCCGGTCGTGTCCGATGCGGCGCAGGCGGATGGACTGCGCACGGGTCTGGTGCACGAGGCGCTGCTGCAGGATCACCCGGACCTCGGCGCGTTCGATCTCTATATGAGCGGCCCGCCGACGATGATCGATGCCGGCCTGCGTAAATTCCCCCGTGCCGGGCTGCCGCGCGAACGGCTGTACTACGACGATTTCGACTGCCCGCCGGGCGTGATCGACGAGGTGCTCAGTAGTCGCGCCGGTATCCATGGGTTGTAGGCGGCATTTATGCTCATGACGTGGAACTCGCGCCCCGCGGCGCGGTCGATCCTGCACCCCGGAGCACTGCCATGAAGCGAATCGCCCTGCTCGTTCTGATGCTGTTGCTGGTGTCGCCGAGCGCGTTCGCGATGCGCTGCGGCAACCGCCTCGTGGATGCGGGCGCACAGGATTTCCAGGTGCGCGAGCGTTGCGGCGAACCGTTCTGGATCGACCGCTACACCAGCGTCGACGTGGTCGGCGCCTACGGTCCGCTCGAACAGCAGCGATCGGTGCAGTTCGACGTGTGGTACTACAACTTCGGCCCGCGCCAGCTGATGCGCCAGCTGGTCTTCCGCGATGGCGTGCTGCAGCGGGAGGAAACGCTCGGCTACGGCGTCGACGATATCGGCAGCGACTGCAATCCGAACCGCGACTATGCCGGCTTCAGCGTCGGCGAGCTGTATGCCCGATGCGGCGAACCGGCATCGCGCCGCAGCGAGACCGATACGATCGTGCGGCGCCCGGCCCCCGGCGTGGAACGCTGGCGCGACCAGCGGCGCGAGAGCTGGGTCTACGATTTCGGCGACGATCGCTTCCTGCGCATCGTGCGGCTGGTGAACGGACGCGTCGACGGCACCGATCTGGTGCACCGCTGAGACGGCTTCGACGCGCAGAACATCGCGGCGCACCCCGTGCGCCGCCGACGATCTCACTTCAACGCGCTCACTTCAACGCGGGCAGCCGTGGCACGCCATGTTCACTGCGTTCTTCGAACGCGATCGGCCGCGTGTCGAGCGGTCCGCGCGGCAGGCGTGGGCCGACCTGGGTGCTGGCTTCGCCGCGCGCAATGTGCAGCGCGTTGGCGTAGCACACGTTCGCCGTCGCCGGATCGCCTTCGCCGCGGTAGCAGTCGCCGAGGGCTTCCCAGGCGGCCGGTGATTCGGCCAGGCCCAGCGCGCGTTCGAGCGGTTCCTCGGCCTTGGCCCATTGAGACTGCTGGACGTATAGGCGTCCGATGCTCGTCAGCAGCGCCGGACTGTTCGGAGCGATCGCCAGCCAGCCTTCCGCCTTGCGCACGCGCACCGGCAGCTCGTCCGGACCGAGTTCGGCATAGCAGGTCGCGAGTTCTTCGCTCCATTCGCGCCGCTCGGCGGATTCGATCTCGTCCATCGCGGCCAGCGTCTGCCCGAGCGCGGCGGCGCGGCGCGCGAATGCACCGACCAGCTCGGGCCGGCGCCGCTGCGCGCGACTGGAGCCGCTCCAGAGTGCATTCAGGCGTGCGCTGTCCGGCGCGGCCGCCAATGCGGCGCCGAGCACGCGGACTTCCA
Source organism: Dokdonella sp. (assembly GCA_036398455.1). Classification (GTDB taxonomy): domain Bacteria; phylum Pseudomonadota; class Gammaproteobacteria; order Xanthomonadales; family Rhodanobacteraceae; genus Dokdonella_A. Next base: position 23,199 of record DASWPR010000024.1, on the reverse strand, counting down.
GCGCCGCCTGCGTTTCCGGCGTCAGCGACTGGCTGCGCGCGAGCGCCGGCAGTGCATCGAGTGCCGCCTGCGTGTCGCCGCTGGCGAGCGCGGCGTCGATCAGCAGGCGCCAGCCGCGCAGCGAGAGATCGTTCGCCGCGGCTTTCGGTTTCAGCAAGGCGAGCGCGTCGGCGTGACGGCCGGTTTCGATCAGGAAGCGCGCGCGCATCGCATCGGCGGCGCGCGCGCCGCTCGGGCCGACGTCGTCGAGGGCCTGTGCCGCGCGCTCGGGCGCGCCGCGTTCGTGCGCCGCACGCGAAAGCACGAGCAGGGCCGGCGTGCGGAAGGCTTCGTGGGTGGCGGCCTTGGCCAGTTCGCGCTCGGCCTGCGCATAGTCGCCTTCCGCGAAGGCGGTGAGACCGCCGGCAAGGCGTTCGCGCCCGCGTCGCTTGACCGAGCGGCCCCAGGCGCGGAATGGAAAGCGCAGCAGCCACCACAGTGCGGACAATGCCGCCCACAGCAGCAACAGGAAGGCGACCGCGACGACCACGCTGGTCTCGATGGTGGTGCCGCGCACGCGCAGCTGCACGTAGCCTGGGTCGGCCGCCAGCCAATGCCAGGCGAACGCGGCAGCGACCGCGACGATCAACAGCAGCAACAGGGTGCGCCAGAGTTTCATGTGCCCGTCTCGCTTTGCGGCGGCGGCGCGCTGGCCGGCGCGTCCGGCGCCGGCTGCTGGGTCGCCGGTCGCGACAGCGCGCGCGTGGCGCGCAGGTTGCGCAGTTCCTTCAGCGCGCTGCCGAGTTCCGGCAGCGCAGGGGCAAGCGGCTGCGATGCCAGCTGGTCGAGCTCAGCCAACGCGGCCTGGACCGGCGCCGCCTGCGCATCGAAGCCGGCAGCGAGGCCGCCACGTGCACGCACCAACGCCGCCTTGTAACCCGCATCGTCGCGCGCCAGCAGCGCCGCCTGCGCCGCGCGCAGATCGATCGCGGTCAGCGTGCGCGTCAGTTCTACATCGCGCGTCGACGCCGCATCGAGGTCGCTGCTGTGGCTGATATGGACGAACTGCGCCAGAAAACCCTGCCAGCGCGAGGGCTGCGCCGCATCCGCGCTGACCGCGTGCTGCGTCGCCAGCGCCGGCAGCTGCGCGCGCACGCGTTCGAGCGCGGCGAGCGTCGCCTGGGTCTCCAGCGGCTTGCTCGCATCGAGCGCGCGCAGTTCGGCGTCGATCGTCTGCCGCACCGAGGCGAATACCGGGTCTTCGGCCGCCGCGAGCGCGGAGTCGGCAAGCCGGTAGGCGGCCGCTGCAGCCGCGGCATCGTGGAACAGCGCCAGACGTTCCTGCGCCAGCTGCAGCAGGAATTCCGCTTCGTTCATCGCCAGCGCATCGCGTCCGCTCTGGCGCTGTTCGGCGAGGTTGGCGACGGCATCTTCGAGGTGGCGCGAACGCTCGCCCAGGGCGAGCAGTTCCTCGCGCACGCTCTTGTTGACGCCGTCGGCATCGGCCAGGCGCGAGCGCAGGCTGTCGAGTTCCCGCTTGCGCTGCTCACCGCTGCGTGTGAGCTCGTCGAGGCGTGCGACCAGTTCCGTGCGCGCGGCGGCCTGCGCGGCGGATTGACCGTGCTCGACCAGATAGACGCGCCACAGCGCGCCGGCTGCGGCGAGCAGGGCGGCCAGGGCGATCAGCCAGAGCAGGCCGGTTCCCCCGCGCGACGGGCGCGCGGCGAGAGGAGCGCGCACGGGCGGTGCACGTTCTGGCACATCGGCCGCGGGTGAAGATGGCAGGGTGTCGAGATCCTCGCTCATGCGCTGCATGCTAGCCGAACGTGCCGATCGCGGCAGCAGGCAAGATGACTGGCGCGTTCACATAGCCCCTGGCCGCGCGGGCCGCATCACAAGCGATGCTGCGTGAGCGCGCGTACCGCGCCGTCCACGAGATCCGACGGGGCCGCCGACGCGGCACGAAAAATGTTGCCGAAACCCCGCGCGCGCGCGATGCCGGCGAGCCGCTCGCTGCTGACCACGAGGCTTTGCCGTTGCAGTCGCCGCCGCAGCGGAGCCGGCAGCAGCGTCACCAGATGGGCGAGCGCCTCGGCGCTCGACAGCAGGGTGATCAGAGGATCGTCGGCCTGCGCGAGCGCATCGAAGTGCTTCCGCGTCAGCCGCGGCGCGGCACGCTCGTAGACGTGAATCTCGTCGACGATGGCACCGCGCTGGCGCAGGGCGGGTGCGATCAGATCGCGTCCGCCGGGTGCGCCGATCAGCGCGATGTGTCGTCCATCGATGGCGGCAAGCCCGGGCAAGCCAAGCAGACCTTCGCTGTCGTTGCGCCGATCGGGGGCAAGCGCTCGAATGCCGTGGCGCGCGAGTGCGCGCGAGGTGCCGGCGCCGATCGCGAATACCGCGCTGCGCGACGCAATCTGCAGCGATGGCCAGGCGCTCCAGGCATGCCGGACCGCCGCGGGGCTGTTGAAAATACAGGCGTCGAAAGCGTTCGCGTCGGCCAGCTTCGGCAGGGCGCCGGAAGACGCCGGCAGACCGCGCAGCGACAGCCCCGGCAAACGCACCACCGCGCCGCCCAGAAGTTGGACACGCCGCGCCAGCGCCGCCGCTGCCGACGACGGCCGCGTCACCACGACAGTGGCGCCGGCGAGCGATCGGGGCCTGGGCGCTGGCGCTGACATTTTTATTTCAGTTTGCCTACGTATTGGGCCGGATGAGATGCTACTTCCACGAAACGCGTCGTGGACGCGCAAGCACAGGGAAAGGGGAAGTCGCCATGAGTCGGGTCTCGGGATTGGGAGTCGTCGCGTTCGCGTTGCTGAGTGGAATTGTCGCCCAAGTACAGGCCTCGGATGCGCCTGCGGTCGAGTCGGCGGTGGCGGTCGCGCGTCTGCGCGCGCTGGCGACGGATGCCTACGCAGCCATGCCGGTGTCGGCCGATAATGATCTTGCGCCACGGCCGAACGCCGCGCACGCGCCAGCATCCGCTGCCGATCTGCGCGCGAATCTCGCGGCGGTCCTGCGCGCTGCGCGAATCGCAGGCTTCGCTGGCGACGCGGAGTTCGCGCGCAAATGGCGGCAGGTCGCCCACCTTGTCGACAATCTCGATCTGGCGCAGGCCTCACCGCAACGGACGCTCTCGCGCGCGCCGCTGCCGGGTCGGCAGCCCGTGGCCCAGCGCATGGTGGTGTCGGCCATGGGCGGCCAGGGCGCGCATTGCAGCGAGGCGCTCGGTCTTCGCGCCGGCCACGAACTCGACGTGGCGCTCGCCGGGTCCGGGCATGCCGGTTCCGAGATGTGGCTGCGCATCCAGCCCGGCGCGCCGGGCCTGCTGAGGCTGGACACCGGCGCATCGTCGCTGGATACCGAACTGACCTTGTTCGCGCAGACCTGCCCGCAAGGCGATGCCGAAGCCGTTGCGCAAAGCGACGACGCGTTCGGACTCGCCGCCAGCGTCGTCATCGATACGCGCACTCAGCCCAAGGCGTATTTCGCGCGGCTGCGCAATCGCGGCAACGCCGGCACGGCGTTCGTGACGCTCGATCCGACCGCGCTCATCACCGGGCGGATCACCGACCAGCGCAACGGCGCGCCGCTGTGGGCCGATGTCCAGGCCGTCACCGCCGATGGCGTCTTCGGCGCTTCCACGTTCGCCGGCTCCGATGGCAACTACCAGCTCGCTACCGACGCGGGGTCCTACTACGTCTATGTCGACGCCTTCGACGCGGGGTATGTACCGGAACTCTATCCCGACCAGCCGTGCCCGCCGGCATCGATTTTTGACTGGGTGGAACCGTGCATCGCCGCCGGTGGGCAAGCGGTCGCGGTGGCCGACGGCGGCACCGTTTCAGGCATCGATGTCGCCCTCAATATCGGCGGGCGCATTGCCGGAACGGTGCGCGACAGCGCATCGGGTGCACCGATCGCGGGCGCCGCGGTGCCGCTTTTCAAGAGCGACGGCACGCCGATGAACGAGTACCCGTTCTCGTCGCCGGCGACGACCGATGCGGCCGGCCGCTATGTGATCCAGGGTCTGCTGAGCGGGAGCTACTTCGCCGAAGCGACCGCCAGCCCCTACGGCAGCCAGATATGGAACCATATCGACTGCACAGGACCGTTGCAGCAGTCGTGCAACCCTCTGAACGGTTCGCCGATTTCCGTCGTGCGCGACCAGCTGACATCCAACGTCGATTTCGATCTTCCGCGCCTGGCAAGCATCCACGCCGTCGTCAGCGCACCGGTGGTCGGCTATCCGTTCTGGACCCTGTCGATCTACGACGCGGCCGGCGGCATCGTCGCGTATTCGACGAGCATCAACGGCGTCGACGCGATCAGCGGGCCGCTGATCCCGGGCAGCTACTTCGCGGTCGTTTCGGTGGACGGTTATTTCCCGCAGTTGTGGAACGGCGTCGATTGCACTGCCGATTGCGTAACCCTGCTCGCGCAGGGAACCCTGATTCCCCTCGCGCTCGGACAGCAGGCCGAGACGACGTTCGCACTGCACCCGTTGCCAAGCGTATCGGGACAGGTCACCGATGCCGTGACGCATCAGCCGGTCGCGGACGCACAAGTCATACTGCTGGATGCGCAAACTCTCTTCGTCGCCAATTCGGCGTTCACCGATCTCACCGGTAGCTACGAGATCGGGGGTTTGCTGCCGGGCAACTACTATGTCTGGGCGACAAGTCCGACGCATCAGGACTGGGTGTACCCGACGGCACCGTGCGAGCACTACTTGTTCCCCGGCTGCGATTTGAGTAGCGCCATCGTCGTCGCGCCGTCCCACGACGGCGGCAATGTCGGCAATATCGACTTCGCGCTGCCGGCCAACGGATCGATCGGCGGTCACGCCCAATTTCGCGTGCCGGTGGGCTTTCCGCCGCTGGGGGCGGCTTACGAGGGGGTCTCCATCTTCGATGTGCAGGGGCGCCCGGTCAGCCAGGCCACGACCTTGCCGGACGGGTCCTATGCAGCATGGGATATCCCGGCCGGAACGTTCTACGCGCAATCGAACGGCAGCGGCTTCGACGAGCTGTACGACGGCATCGACTGCAGTTTCTCGCAGTCCTGCGATCCCACTGCCGGCACGCCGATCACGGTCGGCCAAGGCGAACAGGTCGGCAGCATCGACTTCGACATCCTGCCTTCCGACGTCATTTTCGGGCGAGTCACCGATGCGGGCGGTCAAGGCGTTGCCAATGTCGCCATCGACTCGTGGGCGACCCAGACCCAGGAGCATGTCGACGTCGGCGTGACCGATGCCGACGGCTACTACACGGTGCACAACGCCTACAATCTCTACTTCGGCAACACGTACCTGCTTTCCACCGATGTCGGCGGTCTCGCCTACGACGATCAGGCCTACGACGGCATCGCGTGCCCGATGGGTCCGGTCTACCTCGGCCTGTGCTCGCTGGCGGATGCCACGCCGGTCGGCGCTCCGGCGGTACCGGGTTTCGTCATCGCGAACTTCAGCCTCCGGGCAGGCACCGGAACGCTGTTCCGCGACGGCTTCGATCCCTGATGCCGGCGCGAGCCGGCGCATCCGCGGCGGCTTGTCGGGTTGAGCCGCGTGGTTGATTCGTAGACACTCGCGCGCCCTGTCTGAGGCGCAGCCACGAGTGATCGATTTCAACGCAGTCCCGGCGGCACAGCGTGCCGCCGCCCTCGAGCGCGAGCTCCTGACCGACATCCCGCTCGCCCGCGCAATGGCCCTGTCCGTCGCCGGCTACGACAGCCGTTCGCTGACGCTGGCTGCGCCACTCGCGCCGAACGTCAACGACAAGGGCTGCGCTTTCGGCGGCAGCCTCGCCAGCGTGATGACCCTGGCCGGGTGGGGATTGCTCAAACTCGCGGTCGATGCACGCGGACTCGCCTGCGACATTTACGTGCAGGACAGCACCGTGCGCTACCTGGCGCCGGTCTGGCAGGATTTCAGCGCGCTGGCGGAGCTCGACGAAGAGAGCTCCTTCGACGAGTTCTTCGCCGCGCTCGCCGCGCGCGGCAAAGGGCGCCTGCGGGTCCGCTGCCGCGTGCCGCTGCCGGACGGCGGCGATGCGGCCACGCTGGAGGCGCGTTTCGTCGCGCTGGCCAGACGCTGACGCCTGTCACCGGCTTGCGGCACAATCACCCGATCGAGTCTTTCGGAGGAACGCCATGCGTCGTTACGTGATGCCCGCACTGGTCGCCGTGCTGCTGGCCGCCTGCGCGACCGACAAGATGCGCTCCCGGCAGACCGTGCTCGACGACACCCTGAAAGCCTATGCCGGTACGATCCGCTGGGGCGACGTCGCGCAGGCGCAGGCCTTCATCGATCCGAAGGTGCTGGCCGAACATCCGCCGACCGCGCTCGAACTCGCCCGTTTCAAGCAGGTGCACATCACCGCCTACGACGAGCAGCCCGCCGTGCCGGTCAACGAGAACGAGGTTCGCCAGACCGTCGAGATCGGCCTGGTCAACATCAATTCGCAAGCCGCACGCAGCGTGATCGACCATCAGGTCTGGCGCTACGACGAGGCGCAGAAGCGCTGGTGGCTGACCTCCGGGCTGCCGGACATCACGCGCCAGCAGTGACCCCACAGGCGGCACCGCGCCGCCGCCGCGTCGACCGGCGCTTTGCCTCGCCGCCTGCGCTGCCGGATAATGGTTGGCTGCGCGTCCGGCGCCCTCATTCGCGAAGTCCATGTCCGACATCCTGCACCGCCTGCCCGAATTCCTCGGCAATCATTTCTATCTGACGCTCGGTTTCGTCGGCGTGCTGGTCGCGCTGATCGTCACCGAGATGCAGCAGCTCACGCGCGGCTACAAGGCGCTCACGCCGGCCGGCCTGACCCAGTTGATCAATCGCGAGAACGCGCTGCTGATCGATGTGTCCAGCCTGCAGGACTTCGAAAAAGGCCATATCCCCGGCGCCAGGCACGTCGCCATGAGCCAGTTCGATCCGGAGAGCAAGGACCTGGCGAAGGTGAAGGACCTGCCGGTCGCGCTGGTGTGCAAGACCGGCCAGACGTCGGGCACCGCCGCGCAGCGCCTGAAGAAGGCCGGCTTCTCCAAGGTGTTCTGGCTCGAAGGCGGCCTCGGCGCCTGGAGCGAAGCGCAGATGCCGCTGGCCAAGGGCCGCGCCTAGGCGGCCGTTCGCAACCCGCATCAACAGGAGTAGGCTGAGGCCCTCGCTGCGTCCGTTGGCAGTGACGTCGGGGAGACTGTCTCGCATGCATCCGTTCATTCGCTGCACGCTCGAGCGGGGCAGGTACGTCGTTTTTCTTTTCGCGCTCTTCGCGCTGCCCGGCAGCGCCGTCGCCACGCCGTCGTCGGCCGCCGCGCCGCCGGTGCCGACGCGCGTTTCCGCGATCCGGCCGGCCAACGTTCCCGATGACTACGTGGTGACGCCGAACGGCTATTTTCATCCGGACTGCGTGCATCGCATCGCGGCCGGGGAGCGCGTCCGCGCGGACGGCAGCATCGAACGCGCCAACGGCAGCCGCACCGCCGTCGCGCCGTGCACGCATGCGCGCTACTCGGCTTCCGGCATTCGCTCGGCTGCGGCGGCATCCCCGGCCGGAGCGTGGCCGCTGCCGGATCTCCGCGTCGCCGCGTCCACGCCGCCGCCGGAGATTGCAGGTTACGTGGTCGCCGGATATTTCATCGATCAGGCCAATCCGCCGCGCGAACTGGACGCGAGCATGGTGGTGCCCGCGGCGCCGGCCGATGCGCAGGAGCAGACGATCTATCTGTTTCCCGGACTGGTCGACTACGAGAACGAGAACACGATCCTGCAGCCGGTGCTGGCCTGGAATGGATTCAACGATCACGCCTGGACGATCGCTTCGTGGAACTGCTGCAACAGCGGCGGCGCCAACCACAGCGATCCGGTCGCGGTCAGCCCGGGCGACGTGATTGCGGGGGTGATGCGCGGCAGCAACTGCGGCGCCAACCTCTGCACGGACTGGGCGGTGATCTCGACCGACCAGAACACGACCCAAAGCACCACGCTCGATGCGCTCGCGCAAGGTCAGGTCTTCGACTGGGTGTTCGGCGCCGCGCTCGAGGTCTACGGGGTGACGACGTGCGCCCAGTATCCGGCGAGCGGCCACGCGTTGTTCGAGGCGATCCAGCTGAGCGACATGAGCGGCAGCGACAGCTATGGAATCTATCCCTGGGTGAGCTGGTTCCCCGCCTCCATTCTGTTCATCGACGGCTTCGAGGCGGCGACCTCGAATTGCCCCTACGGCCTCTCCCTGGACGGCAATCCGCCCGCCACCGGGCTCAGGATCAACTGGTCGAACTGACTCCGCACCGCCACACCACTGCTCGGGAGGTAGCTGCATGAACCACGTGCCCGTACCGCGACACATCGCCCATGTCACGACCGCAACGCTGCTCCTTGTTCTCTGTGCGAGCGGTGCCGCGCATGCGCAGCTGCCGTCGATCGGATCGCCCAATGTCGCCGTCGCCGATCCCGTCGTGCCGGCGCCGTTGGCCACGCCGTGTTCGGTGGCGCTGTTCGAAAACCAGCAGTTCGCCGATTTCGACGCCAAGCCTTTCGCCTACGCACCGCCGGCGGATTGTCCGGGACCGTGGCAGAAGGTCGTGCTGAGCCTGGACTACTCGGTCACGATGGGGCGTCAGTTCGACCGCACCTCCACGCTGTGGCTCGGCGGGGCGATCATCTACTTCGGCACCACGCAGGAACCCTCGGCGACCGTCTCGCCGTCCTGGCACATCGAGCGCGATCTGACCGACTACGGTGCGTTGTTCGCCGATGCCCAGAACGGGCGTGCCATTCTCGGCAACTTCGTCGGCACCTCCGACGGCGTCGACTACACCGGCATCATCTTCGGTACGGCGCAGCTCACCTTCTATCCGCTCGCGCCCACCGTATACGACCATCCGCCACGCCCCGACGTACTGCTGCCGCTGTCCGGCAGCGCCGATGGCAGCACGGCGGATCTTTCCGGCACGAACGTGCTGGCGGTCACCTTCAGCGACCTGCCGACGAACATCGAGCGCGCCTTCCTGGACGTCTACGCGCAGAGCCAGGGCGGCGACGAATTCTGGTATTTCAACCTGCCCGACGACATCGCGCCGGCATTCGGCGACGGCGGCGGCACGGCGTTCCGCGAGACCGAGATCTCGATCGACGACCAGCCCGCCGGCGTCGCGCCGGTGTATCCGTGGATCTACACCGGGGGCGTCGATCCGCTGCTGTGGCGGCCGATCGTCGGCGTGCAGACCTTGGCGTTCGAGCCGTATCGCGTCGACTTGACGCCGTTCGCCGGCGTGCTCGATGACGGCCAGCCGCATACCGTATCGCTCGGCGTGTTCAACGCGCAGGATCATTTCTCCACCGCCGCCAATCTGCTGCTGTATCTCGATCACGGCGCGACCCAGGTGAGCGGAACGGTCACCACCAACACGCTGACCGCGGCGCCCGTGCCGGAGGTCGTCGACGACGTGGTCACGGACGGCGTGCAGACCAGCGGCACGGTGACGGTGACGTCGAACCGCGATTTCACCATCGCCGGCAGCGTCTCCACCTCGCATGGCGTGGTCACCACCGAAATCCATCAGAGCATCGCGTTCTCCAGCGCGCAGGATCTGGCGACGAACAACGATTTCTATCCGTACAAGCAGAACACCGTGCAGTCGACCACGATCGATTCGACGACGAGCCGCACCAGCGGCGCGGCCACCAGCGTCGTCCATGAAACACGTTCGTATCCGCTGACCTTCAACTTCCAGGATGCGCCGGACGCGGACGGCAACGAAGTGCTGGCGTCGAGCGTCGATCAGGCGCTGCAGCAGCAGGTCGACATCGGCTACGTCGGCTACACCGCACGCACGGCAGCGCGCGACAATCACGTCGTTTCCAGTGCCACGCGCTTGTTCGACGCCGACGGCAACAATACCGATCTGCAGGCGGATGCGACGCAGACCTACACCTACAGCGATCCTTTCGGCGCCTGCTACAGCCGCACGATCAGCGCGAGCCGCCGCGGACTGAGTCTGCCCGGTGCGGTCACGGCGGCGAGCGATGGCGACGGCTGCGCGGCCGGCAACACCTTGTCCTGGTTCGACGCCTGGTACAACTACGGCTCGTCGGTCACCGACGCGACGATTCAGGTATTGCCATAGGAAGATCTCCGGGTCTGTGCCGGGGCCGCGGGCGGCGAGCCGATTCGCTCCGCGCGGCCCCGGGTGCGCCGCCGGCGCGTACGTGGAATAATCCGCCCCCTTTTCCATCGACCCACCGAGCAGACCATGGCAGACAATACCAACGGCGCGGCCAACGGCCAGGCGCTTCCGCAGCAAGGCCAGGCGCAGCTGAATCTGCAGCGCATCTACGTCAAGGACGTCTCGTTCGAGGCGCCGGGCGCTCCGCAGATCTTCCAGCAGCAGGGTCAGCCGAACGTCGAGTTGAACCTCAGCCAGCGCGTCGCCCAGCTCGGCAACGACGCCTACGAAGTCGTGCTCAGCGTGACCGCCACGTGCAAGGTCGAAGACAAGACCGCGTATCTGGCCGAAGTACAGCAGGCCGGCATCTTCGGCCTGACCGGTTTCGACGCCACCAGCCGCGATGCCGTGCTCGCCACGTATTGCCCGAACGTGCTGTTCCCGTACGTGCGCCAGGTCATTTCGGACATGGTCCAGAATGGCGGCTTCCCGCCGTTCTTCCTGCAGCCGATCAACTTCGACGCGCTCTACGCCGAGCAGCAGCGCCGCCGCGCCGACAGCGCGTCCGGCGAACCGGCGAAGCTGTCCTGATCGATTCTTGAGATTGCGCGCGCGCAGCGCCGCACGATGAGCGGGATCAAGCCGGTCGCGGTACTGGGAGCCGGCTCCTGGGGCACCGCGCTCGCCGTGCAGCTGGCACGCAATGGCGTGCCGGCGACGTTGTGGGGACGCACGCCGCAAGCCGTCGTCGAGATGGCGACGAACCGGCGCAATACGCGTTATCTGCCCGATCTCGAGTTGCCGTCGTCGCTGCAGTTGTCGGCGATGATCGAGCCGCTCGCGCGCGATGCCGGCACCGTACTGATCGCGGTGCCGAGCCACGCGTTCGACGAACTGCTCGGCGTGATCGCGCCGTGGGTCGGTGCCGGCGTCGGCATCGCCTGGGCCACCAAGGGATTCGATCCGGGCACCGGCCGCTTCCTGCACGAACTGGTCGCCGAGCGCCTGCCCGGCCGGCCGGCTGCGGTCGTCACCGGCCCTTCGTTTGCGCGCGAAGTCGCGCAGGGCCTGCCGACCGCCGTGACGGTGCATTCGGCCGACGCGTCGTTCGCACGCGAGATCGCGCAGAAACTTCATTCGCCGTTCTTCCGCGCCTACACCGGCAGCGACGTACGCGGCGCCGAACTCGGCGGCGCGATGAAGAACGTGCTGGCCGTCGCCACCGGCGTCGCCGATGGCATGCAGATGGGTTTGAACGCGCGCGCCGGTCTGATCACGCGCGGGCTGGCCGAGATGCTGCGTCTCGGCGCCGCACTCGGTTCGCGCGCCGAAACCCTGATGGGCCTGGCCGGGCTCGGCGATCTCGTGCTGACCTGCACCGGCGATCTCTCGCGCAACCGGCGTCTCGGCCTGGCGCTCGGACGCGGCATCGGCCTGCGTCAGGCGATCGCCGAGATCGGCCAGGTCGTCGAGAGCGTGCAGACCGTCGATACGGTGATGAAGCTCGCCCGCGAGACAGGGGTCGAGTTGCCGATCAGTGCGCTGGTGCAGAAAGTCCTGCACGAAGAGCTGACCCCGGCCGAGGGCATGCGCGCCCTGCTGTCGCGCGAGCAGAAGCCCGAATATCCCAAAGCGCAGCCGTCCTAGCCGGCGCCGGCGAAACCGAGCTGGCGCCACGCCTCGTAGACGACGACGGCGACCGCATTGGAAAGATTCAGGCTGCGGTTGTCCGGGCGCATCGGCAGGCGCAGACGATGGCCTGCCTGCACGCTGTCGAGCACATCCTGCGGCAAGCCGCGCGTCTCCGGGCCGAACAGCAAGGCATCGCCGTCGGCATAGGCGAGCGTGTCGTAGCGCACGCTGCCGCGGGTGGACAGGGCGAGCAGGCGTGGTGGTGCTGCCGTTGCGACGAATGCGTCGAGGTCGTCGTGCACCGCGACCTGGGTGAACTCGTGATAGTCGAGGCCGGCGCGGCGCAGCTTGGCGTGATCGAGCTCGAAACCGAGCGGCCGAATCAGGTGCAGCGCGGCACCGCTGTTCGCGCAGAGGCGAATCACATTGCCGGTGTTCGGCGGAATCTCGGGTTGGAACAGGACGACATGCAGCACGCCTGCATTATCGGGGCAACACGCGTGCGCGCAACGGCAATTCGTGTTCGACCGCCGTCGCACCTTCCGCACGCGGCATGCGCACCGCACTGCCGTCGTCGTTGACGCGATAGGCGACCGCGTCCGCTTTCGGCTCGATGTACGCGTGCGCGACGACGCGCACGAGCGGCAAGGTGACCGCTGCGAGTTCCGGCGCGGATGCCGTCACGTGCACGCCCGGCAGCAGGGTCACGCCGAGCGGCGCGGCCGACGCGACGCTCATGCGCGGTTCCGCGTACGGATTCGCGCTGTCGCCGGTGACCGACACCGTCGGCAGCAGGGTCGCGTGCAGCGGTGCGGTATCGTCGACCGTCATCGTCACCGCGTCCTGCGCGGCATTCGCCTGGCTGGCCGCGAACGCGGCGAGCGTCAGCACGATGGCATTTCGCAAAAAAGATAATGGTGTATTCATGGCTTGCTCCAGCAGGGCTTCGTGGGCTGTATCAACGCAAGCACCGTGCCAAGGGCGGGACGTGCTGCGTCTACGGCTCTATGGATGCAGGATCAAGCAGTTAGGTTGCTAGTCCAAAAGTCATGGGTGGCCCGGCGGACACTGCGGCGGACGTACGCGAGGTGTCCGCGTACGCGCGTTCATGCGCTGCGCAAGTGCGATCGGGGTCGCGTTCGGAACCTAGGCGGAAGCGCCGTCGCCGAGTGCCTGCAGGATGCGCCGGATCTGCGCGGCATCGCTGCGAATCTCACCCGTCTGCATGTCGGCAAGCCGCGGCAGGCGATGGCGCATGCGCGAGGCCAGCGCGCATTTCGCCGAGGCGTGGAATTCGAGCGCACCGGTGGCAGCGCGCAGCGCCGCGATGTTGTCCGCATCGACGCCGGCGCCGGGCATCACGACGATGCGCGCGGCCGCCTGTTCGACGAGTTTGCGAATGAGGTCGGCGCCTTCGCGCGCAGTCGGCTGCGTGCCTGAAGTCAGAATGCGTTCGCAGCCGAGCGCGACGATCGTTTCGAGAGCCTTGCGCGGATCACGAGCGAGATCGAATGCACGATGAAACGTCACGCCGAGCGCCCCGGCGGCGGTGACCAGCGCTCGACACGCCGACGTGGCCACGTCGGCGTCGGCATCGAGCGCGCCGATGACAACGCCGTCGCAGCCGAGCGCCACGCAGGCTTCGATATCCCGCTGCATCGTTTCCAATTCGAAGTCGTCGTAGAGGAAATCGCCCGCACGCGGGCGGATCAGCACGTACAGCGGTATGCGCAGGCGCTCGCGTGCCAGCGCGATCGTCGCGTACGACGGCGTCAGGCCGCCTTCGCCGAGGCTCGCGCACAATTCGATGCGGGCGGCGCCGGCTTCCTGCGCCGCGACCGCGGACGCCAGCGAATTGGCGGCGATTTCGAGCAGCGCTGTCGCGGCTGGCGCGGACATGCGCTCAGTACGAACTCTGCGCGGCAATCAGGGCGTCCTGCTTGCCCGCGTCGCACACCGCGTACGAAAAACCCTTCTGGATCGCCCAGGCGCCGACTTCGCCGCGCTTGTTGATCGCGAGAAAGCCGACCTGGATGTCCTTCGCCACGGCCGGCTTGCGCTTGACGATGCGCGTCACCGCTTCGCGGCAGGCGGCTTCCGGCGAGCGTCCCTGGCGCATCAGTTCGACTACCAGGAAGCTGCCGACAGTACGGATCACTTCCTCGCCGACGCCGGTCGAGGTCGCCGCACCGACTTCGTTGTCGACGTACAGGCCGGCGCCGATGATCGGGCTGTCGCCGACGCGGCCGTGCAGCTTCCACGCCATGCCGCTGGTGGTGCAGGCGCCGGACAGGTCGCCGTGCGCGTCGATCGCGAGCATGCCGATCGTGTCGTGGTTGCGCGCGTCGCCGGGTTTGCCGCCGGCCGGGCCTGTGCCGTAGCTGCGCAGTTCGCTGTTGGCGACCGGCGTGTATTTCGCCGTCTTCAGCCACTCGCGCCACGCGTGCTCCGATTCGGGCGTGAGCAGCGCTTCTTTCGGAAAGCCCTGTTCCAGGGCGAATTGCAGCGCGCCGTCGCCGACCAGCAGCACATGCGGCGTGCGCTCCATCACGCGCCGCGCGACCGAGATCGGATGCGCGATGTGTTCGATCGCAGCGACGGCGCCGCAATTGCCCTGTTCGTCCATGATGCTCGCATCGAGCGTGACGCGGCCGTCGCGATCGGGATAGCCGGCGCGGCCGACGCTGTGGTTGCGCAGGTCTGCTTCGGGAATGCGCGCGCCGGCTTCGACCGCATCGAGCGCGCGGCCCTTCTTCGCGAGAATCTCCCACGCGGCCTGGTTCGCGGCGACGCCGAAATCCCAGGTGGACACGACGCGCGGCAATGTGCCTGCCGGGACGTCGGCGGCACGTGCGGTGAGAGAGTCTGCCAGCAGCAGCGACGAAGCCGCCGCCGCCGATTTCAGGAATTGCCGCCGATCCTGCATGCACGGGTCCTTTTGAAGAAAACAGGGGCTGCGCGCGAGCGCTGCGGCGCGCCTACTGCGGCGGCGGCGGTGGCGCGGTGCGCAGGATATACGTCGTGTACAGCGTATAGCCGTCGCTCGAGGTGACCTGGGTCGTCATGTCCGAGAAGCCGGTCTCGCTCCACCAGGGCTGTTCGCGCAAGCCGGCGATGGCCTGCTGCCATTCCTGGCTCGACTCGGCGCGGTCGCTCTGTCCGTTCAGATCGTTGTCGCCCGCCAGGATCTGGCACAGCGTGGCGCGGCATTCGACATGCACGAGCGCGACGTGGCCGCCCATGTCTTCGGGCAAGTCGTCGATCCATGCGTCCAAGGCATCCTGCAGGTGGTCGGTCGCCGCGCCCGACCAGCTGTCGTCCTTCTGCTCTTTCTCGAAGCGCTTCCAGAGGTCGCGCGCAGGATTGGGCAGGCGGCCTTCCTCCGGTTCGCTTTCCTGCTTGGCGAGCTGGTCTGCAAACAGATCGGCCGCCTTGTCCGGGTCGGCCGCTGGCGTCGCTGGCGGTTCCTCGACCGGCGCCGTCTCTTCGACCATGTCAGGCTCGCTGGCCGGCGCGGCGGGCTTGGCCGGAGCGGGCGTTGCGACAGGCTCGGCCTTCGGCGGCTCGGGTACCGCGGGCGGCGGTGCCGGCACCGGGGTCGCCGCGGCCGGAACATCGATCACGGCCGCTGCGGCGCGTACAGGCGGCTGCGGCGGCGTGCCCGGAACGACGAAATACAGCCACAGCAGCACCGCCGCGATGAGCAAGCCGAGGATGAGCAGGCGCTGGTTGCGCATGAGGACAGTCCGCTGACGTGCGCGCGGCGCACAGGGGATATCGCTGGCGCCGAGTTTCCAACACTGGCCTCGAAAGCGGAAGCCGGCCAGGTTGCCGGCCGCGCCGGCACGGCGGCTCACCAGGGTATTTCGGCGCCTTCGTGCGAGAGGAACTTGCCGCTGTCGCCGGCGCCCAGGCGTTCGATCACGCCGAGCATCGAGGCGACCGAATCGGCGGCCTCGAGCGGGGCATTGGCGCCGCCCATGTCGGTGCGCACCCAGCCTGGACTGATCGCGACGACGATGCCCTTGTGCTCGGCCAGCGCGATCGAAAGCAGCTTGCCGGCCATGTTCAGCGCGGATTTGCTGATCGCATAGCTCGGCGTGTACAGGGCGTCGGTCAGCGTGATCGAGCCGAGCCGGCTGGAGAGGTTCACCACCTTGGCGCCGTCGACCAGGCTGGGCGCGAGCGCCTGTGTCAGCAGGAACGGACCGGCGGCATTCGCCACGAACGCGTTGCGCAGGCCTTCGAGCTCGATCGTGCCGAAGCGTTCGCCGGCGATCGTCAGGCCGGCGTTGTTGATCAGCAGGCGGACGACGAAGTTGAGCGCCTCGATCTCGCGTGCGAGGTCGGCGATCGAGCGCGCCTCCGGCAAGGTCAGCGGCAGCACGGTCAAGTGCCCGGGATGCTCGCCGGCAAGACGAGTCAGTTCGAGTGCGCGGCCAGGCTGGCGGCAGGTGGCGATCACGCGTTCGCCTTTGCGCAGCAGCTGGCGGGTGAATTCGAGGCCGAGGCCGCGATTCGCGCCGGTGACGAGGACGTGCGCCATGCAGGGTCTTCCGCGTCGAAACTTTTTGTTTCGAGCGGCAGTCTAGCGCCGATCGCGTGACGATCGCCCGTTGCAGGCCGCCGCGCAGCCGGCGTAGCCTGCCGGATCGTCTTGGCACCGGCCGTCGATGGGACGGCCGTTTTTCGAAGGAACCCGCATGCGCAAACAGATGGCCGCTACGCTGATGACCCTGGCTCTCGCACACACCGCCGGCGCCGCCGCGCCCGACACCATCGACATTCCGTTCACGCGCTTCACGCTGCCGAACGGAATCACCGTCGTCGTCAGCGAGGACCACAAGGCGCCGGTCGTCGCGGTCAGCGTCTGGTATCACGTGGGTTCGGCCGACGAGCCGAAGGGCAAGACCGGCTTCGCGCACCTGTTCGAGCACCTGATGTTCCAGGGCTCGGAAAACCACAAGGACGAATACTTCCGGCCGTTCGAACTGGCCGGCGCGACCGACCAGAACGGCACCACCTGGTTCGATCGCACGAACTACTACGAGACGGTGCCGACCACCGCGCTCGACATGGCGCTGTGGATGGAATCGGACCGCATGGGCCATCTGCTCGGCGCGATCGGCCAGAAGGAACTCGACGAGCAGCGCGGCGTGGTGCAGAACGAGAAGCGCCAGGGCGAGAACCAGCCGTACGGCCGCGTCGACGAGCGCATCACGGCGAATGCGTTTCCGGCCAACCACCCCTATCACCACGACACGATCGGGTCGATGAAGGATCTCGATGCCGCATCGCTCGGCGACGTCAAGCAATGGTTCGGCGCGTATTACGGCGCCGCCAATGTGACGGTCGCCCTGGTCGGCGATATCACGCCCGACCTCGCCAGGGAAAAGATGCTGGCCTACTTCGGCGACATTCCGGCCGGACCGCCGGTCGCGCGCCAGCAGCCGTGGACCGCGCCGCGCACCCGCTCCACGCGCGACACCATGCAGGACCATGTCGCGCAGACGCGCATCTATCGCGAGTGGAACGTGCCGGACGACGGCGACGCCGACACCACCCAGCTCGAACTCGCCACCGCCGTGCTCGGCGGCGGCAAGACCTCGCGCCTGTACGAACGCCTGGTCTATCAGGACAAGCTGGCCGACAGCGTGTCGGTCGGCGTGCAGGGATTCGCGCTCGCCTCGCAGCTGCAGCTGCAGGTCGACGTCAAGCAGGGAGCGGACGCCGCCAAGGTCGAGGCCGCCGTCGCCGACGAATGGCAGAAATTCCTCACGGACGGTCCGACGGCGGACGAGCTCGCGCGCGTCAAGGTCGGTGCCCGGGCCGCTTTCATCAGGGGACTGGAGAAGGTCAACGGCAAGGCGACCATCCTCGCCGAGGGCCAGGTCTATCGCGGCGATCCGGCGGCCTACCAGAAAGATCTCGCGACGATCGCCGCGGCGACGCCGGCGAGCGTGCTCGCGGCTGCGAAGAAATGGATCGGCAAAGGCGACTACACCCTCACGGTGACGCCGGCGGCGAAGGATGCCGACTTCTCCGCGCAGGATGAAATGGAACAGCCCGGCCGCGCCGCGCTCGATGGGCGCCCCGCCGCCAAGCTGCCGCCGAAACAGGATTTCCGCACGGTCAAGTCGGAGATCGACCGCAGCAAGGGCGTGCCCGACGTCACGCATTTCCCCGATCTCGGATTTCCGAAGATCCAGCGCGGCAAGCTCAGGAACGGCATCGAAGTGGTGCTGGCCGAACGCCATGCGATTCCGGTCGTGCAATTGCAGATGCTGTTCGACGCCGGCTACGCGTCCGACCAGGGACGCAAGCTCGGCACCTCGGCGTTCACGATGGCGATGCTCGATGAAGGCACCGCCGAACTCGACTCGCTCGAAATCGCCCGCCGCGCCGAGCGCCTCGGCGCGCAGATCGGTTCGGGTTCCGGCCTCGACAGCTCCAGCGTCACATTGAATGCGTTGAGTTCCGAACTCGAACCTTCGTTGAAACTGTATGCCGACATCGTGCGCAATGCTGCGTTCCGCGACGCCGACTTCGCGCGCATTCGCGGCCAGTGGCTCGCGCGCATCGCGCAGGAAAAGACGCAGCCGACCGGCCTTGCGCTGCGCACCTTGCCGCCGCTGCTGTACGGCGAAGGGCATGCGTACGCGATACCGTTCACCGGCTCCGGCACCGAGGCCTCGATCCAGTCGCTCGCGACGGACGATCTGCGCGCCTACGTGCGCGACTTCATCCGCGCCGACAAGGCGCGCATCCTGGTTGCAGGCGACACGAGCATGGACGCGATCGTCGCCAGGCTCGATGCCGTGTTCGGCGACTGGCAGGCACCGTCGAGTGCGGCGCCGAAGAAGAACATCGCCGACGTCGCCGCGCCGGCGAAGCCGCGCGTGTTCCTGATGGATCGCCCGGGTGCATTGCAGTCGATGATTCTTGCCGGCGTCGTCGCACCTTCGACGAAGGCGAAGAACAATCTGGAGATCCAGACGATGAACGGGGCCTTCGGCGGCAGCTTCACTTCGCGCCTCAACATGAACCTGCGCGAGGACAAGCACTGGGCCTATGGCGCTTTCAGTTTCCTGCAGAATGCGATCGGGCAGCGGCCTTTCATGCTGTATGCGCCGGTGCAGACCGACAAGACGGCCGAATCGGTGGCCGAAATCCTGCGTGAGACGAAGGACGTGATCGGTGCCCGGCCGCTCACGCACGAGGAGATCGACAAGATCAAGGTCGGCGATGTGCGCAGCATGCCGGGCGAGTACCAGACCACCGGCTCCGTGCTCGGCGCGATCGCCGGCATCACGTTGTACGACCGCCCGGACGACTACGTGCAGACACTGAAACCGCGCATCGACGCGCAGACCGACGCGGCCGTGCAGGCCGCTGCCGTGGAGATCGTCAGGCCGGATGCGCTGACCTGGGTCGTCGTCGGCGACCTCAAGAAGATCGAGCAGCCGATCCGCGACCTCAAGCTCGGCGAGGTCAAGGTGATCGACGCCGAAGGCAAGGCGCTGCACTGAGCACTTCGCGTTCAGCCGCTGCGCGCTACTCTGCGGGCCGCCGAACCCGGCGGTCCGCTCGTGGGAGAAAATCGATGCTGCGTCCGTTCCTGATCATTGCCGCCGTTGCAACGCTCGCTGCCTGCAGCTGGGGCATCCGGCTGGATTCGGGGGGCGAGAAAGTGCACACCGCATGGAACGGCGACGTTGCCGGCTGCAAGGGCCTGGGCAAGATCACCGTTTCGGTGCTGGGCCATGTGGGACCGGTCAGCCGCAACGACCTCAAGGTGCGCGACGAACTCGAAGTCATGGCGCGCAACGAAGCGGCCGGCATGGGCGCCGATACCGTCCAGCCGATCGGCGAGCCGCGCGATGGCGAGCAGAGCTGGAACGCATTCCATTGCGGCGCGGTCGCGCGCGGCGACAAGCCGGCGATGCGCATCGAACAGCGCGATCGCGGCAACGCCGAGGGCGCGGTCGAAACGTATCCGGTCAAGGATCACTAGAACCTGCGAACAACCGCGAGGAGGCGTGCGATGGGTCATCAACTCGGGCGTATCGGGCAGATCGCCCTCAGTGTCGGCGACATGGCGCGCAGTATCGCGTTCTGGCGCGATACGGTCGGACTGAAGTTCCTGTTCGAGGCGCCGAACGTCGCCTTCTTCGATGTCGCCGGCGTGCGCCTGATGCTCGGCCGGAACGAGGCGGCCGCGTCGCAGCCCGCGGGCGTGGTGCTGTATTTCGAGGTCGACGATCTCGATGCCGCGTTTGCGAACTTGCGCGATCGCGGCGCCGCCGTCGAACAGCCGAACGGCGAACCGCATTTCATCGCCAGGCTCGGCGCGAAGGAACTCTGGATGGCTTTCCTGCGCGATCCGGACGGCCATCTGTTCGCGTTGATGAGCGAACGCCTGCCGGCCTGAGCCGCGGTTACGGCTCGACGGCCTGCACGCGCGTCATTGCGGCTGCCTGCGCCGGCCGAAGGGGTGCCAGGCCCGCCGGCCGCGGATGCGTCGAATGCCCGCGCAGCAGCGGCGCCGCGGCCGGCCGCGGACGCACCAGACTGTCGAACGGAGCGATCTGCGCCGCCGGATCGAAGCGGCACGGGCCGGCCGCGGCACCGCTTGCCGCGATCGCCTCGCACTGTTGCTGCAGGTCCGCCACGCCCGGCTGCGGCGCGCCTTCCTTCCAGGCGCGCAAGGCTTCCCAGCCGGCGATGCCTTCGGCATCGGTGAAGCCGCAATGCGTCGGCGTGTCCTCGTCGACGATCGCGCTGGTCAGCTGGTCCGCCGGCAGCGCAGCGCGAACGAATTGCTGGTTGCTCGGAATCACCAGCTGGTCCTTGCTGGTATGCATCGAGAGAATCTTCGCGCTGCCGACCTGCCCGTGGAAATCCGACACCGCATGCAGCTCGGCCGCCGCCGCGGGATCGGCGCTGATGCGCGCGATGCCGGCCGCGATCGCAGCGTCGCTGCCGTAGTCGACGCCCGCCGTGGTGAATGGATTGCGCCCGTCGAGTTTGTCCGGCGCGCGCACCAGGTCGCTCATCACGTAGATGGCGTAGCCCATGTTGGTGACGAAAAAATCCTCGTCGCTGATGTGCGTGAACGCCATCAGCTCGTCGAGGCGGCGCTGCATCGCGTCGTTGCGCAGCTCGGAAGGCAGGTTGACGCCGGTGCACTGATTCAGCGGGAGCAGCGATTCGAGCACCAGGGCCTGGTCCTGCAGGTCGCCGAGGTTGTCGGGAATGTCGTCGAGATCGAGCGCCCACGGCAGCGGCTGCGATCCGGTCGGCAGTTCACCGGCGTCGTGGCAGACGACGTCATAGGCGAGCCGGGCATCGATCGCCGTATCCCAGATGCGCGCACCCGCCGCGGCCGGACACAGCGCATAGCCGCCGTGCACGGGCGGGAACCCCGGTGCCTCGGCGAGCTTGAGCGCGATCAGGCCGCCGAGCGAACCGCCGAACGGCACGATTTCGCCGGGCGTGCCGACTTTCTGTTCGAACACGCCGAGCAGCTCGCGATTGTCATCGAGCGCGGTGAACAGCGCCCAGCCGCGCTGGTTGTAGCTGCTCGCAGCGATCGCATAGCCTTCCGCCAGCATCAGCGACTTCAGCGGACCGAGCCCCGGCGGGCTTTCGGCCGCACTGAAATCGAGTCCGTGCTGGTACAGCACCAGCGCATCGCCGGGTCGCCAGCCCGTCGGCGCCTGGATGTGATACCAGGCGCCGGAGGGCGCCTGGCCGGTGAATTCCTGCGCCGCCAGCGGAGCGGCAACGGTCATCGCGAGCGCGAACACGAGCGCAGCTGGATTGTTGAGCATGAAACATCTCCCTGTCGCGGCGCGAACGCGATGCCGGCGCCACCTCGGCACGCTAAACGCCGCTGGCTGAGCGCGAGCTAAGCGCGGCGCTCAGCCAGCGGCGAGGCAGGCAGGTAGAATCCGCGCCCATGCCCGAATCCTCCTCCTCCAGCGCCGCCCCGCGCGCGCCCAATCCGCTGCTCGCGATGCTCGCGCGCGGGCTCGAAACCGCGCTGAACCGCGTCGTCGATCTCGATCCGGACACGCGCGCGCGCCTCGGCGCGCTCGACGGGCGCGCGCTGACGCTCGATTTCAAGGGCGCGGCACCATCGATGCGCCTCGCGGTGGCGGGCAATCGCCTGCGCATCGGACCGGGCTTCGTCGGCGAAAGCGCGCTGCGCGTCGCGGCGACGCCGGGCGCGTTGCTTTCGCTCGCGCTGTCGCGTGGCGCGGAAGGCGGGCTCGCGCCCGGCCGCGTCGAGATCGCCGGGGATGCCAAACTCGCGCGCAGGCTGGAACAGATCGCGACGCGCTTCGAGCCGGATTTCGACGAGGCGTTCGCGCGCGTGTTCGGCGACGTGATCGGCTTCCAGATTGCGCGCGGCATCCGCCGGGCGCTGGCATGGTCGCGGAGTTCGGCGCGCAGCTTCGCGCAGGATGCGGCCGAATACCTCACCGAGGAGAGCCGCGATCTCGTCGCCAGGCCCGAGCTCGATGCGTTCCTCGACGACGTCGACGGCGTGCGCGAGCGCGCCGACCGCCTCGAGGCGCGTGTGCGCCGGGTCGCCGCCGTGCGCGCGAAGCGCAGCGCATGACGAGCCTGCGTCAGCTTCCGCGCCTGCTGCGCATCGCCCGCGTGCTGGTGCGCTACCGCCTCGACGACCTCGTCGATGCCACGCATCGTTCGCGCCTGCTCGCCTTCGCGCGTGCCGTACTGCCGAAGCCGCGTGCGCAGATAGCGGCGCTTGCGCGCGGCGAACGCCTGACGCTCGCACTCACCGAACTCGGTCCGATCTTCGTCAAGTTCGGCCAGATCCTCTCGACGCGGCGCGATCTGATACCGCCGGACATCGCCGATGCGCTGACGCGGCTGCAGGATCAGGTGGCCCCGTTCCCGGGCGAACTCGCGCGCGCCGCCGTCGAACGCGCGCTCGGCGCGCCGATCGGGGAACGCTTCGCCGCGTTCGACAACGCGCCGCTCGCTTCGGCGTCGATCGCGCAGGTCCATGCGGCGCGCCTGCCTGGCGGGCGCGACATCGTGGTCAAGATCCTGCGCCCGGACATCCACGCGCGGATCGCCGACGATATCGCGCTGCTGAGCGCGCTGGCCGAGTCCGTGCAGCGCTTTCATCCGAATGCCGACAAGATCAGGCCGCGCGACATCGTCGCCGAAATCCGCACGACCCTCACGAACGAACTGGACCTGCAGCGCGAAGGCGCGAACGCGTCGCTGCTGCGGCGCAATTTCGCCGGCTCGGACGACCTCTACGTGCCCGAGGTGGTGTGGTCGCATACCAGCGAAGGCGTGCTCACCCTGGAACGCGTGCGCGGCATACCGGTCGACGATCTCGCGGCGCTCGACGCCGCCGGCATCGATCGC